>JAYVUH010000284.1:0-10364 GCA_043788115.1 Burkholderiales bacterium | reverse complement strand
TCATTTTGCGGCGATATCGAGGCATCTCGGTTGTTATGCTTCTCGTGCGGTAGCCCGGCAACGCACCTTCGTCGCATGCCTAGCCGCTGCCCCAATCTCACCACAATCTGAACCAAAGCAACTTAATCAGACCCTCCCTAGCGCAATCGTGGCCTGATGGATTGGCGACGCAGTTCGGAACATCAGCGCTATATTGGGCCACGGGTAGGCGAAGGCAGCCCCGGAGGCAGTCTCGATGGGGTCGACGGCAGCTTCGAGGGTAGCCTCGAGGGCAGCCTGAAGGGCAGGCTACGCGCCGTCGCCGCCACTGCCGTGAGGAGTTGCAGCCATGAACACTGAAGTCGCCGCCGCCCAGACACACTTTGCGTTCCCGGAAATCCGGCAGGTCAGCGCACTTCAGCCGCTGTCATGGCTGGCAAGAGGTTGGGCGGACTTTGCCGCGCGACCGGTCGCCAGTTTGTTCTACGGCGTGTGCTTTTCGGCGATGGGCGCGCTGCTCGGTGCGGCGTTTCGCTTTGCCGTCAACTACACCTCCACGCTCGCAATGGGTTTTATGCTGGTGGGGCCGTTCCTGGCCATCGGACTTTATGAGTTGTCCCGCCAACGTGAAAGCGGTGCACCTCCCGACTTCCGGCGCTCGCTGGTGGCGTGGCGCGACAATACCGGTGGCATCGGTATCTATGTGCTAATCCTGACGGTTGTGTTTCTGGTGTGGGCGAGGGCGTCACTGGTAACCTTCGCGTTGTTCGAGTCGCGCGGCATGCCGACCTGGGAAGCATTCGTCGAGCAATTGCTGTCCCTGCAGAACATGGCGTTCGTCGTGACGTTTTTTGGTGTCGGGCTCGCATTTGCGTCGCTAGTGTTTGCCTTTAGCGTCGTCTCGATCCCATTCTTGTTGGACCGCCAAGCCGATGCGGTGACGGCCGCAGCCGTGAGTGTCACGGCGCTGCTGCGAAATCCGGCTGCAATGCTGGTGTGGGCGGCGCTGATCGTGGTGCTGATTGGCTTTGGGCTGTCGACGCTCTTCATCGGATTGATGATAACTGGGCCGGTGATCGGGCACGCGACGTGGCACGCCTACCGCGATTTGGTCGGGCCCGCGATGCACCACCCTGCATCGGCCATCGAATAGCGCTTCGGCTCAGATCGTCTTGCGTTCTGCCTACGTAGAACGCAGAATCTATCAATGAATTTTCCCTCGGAGGTTCTCATGGCGGTTCGTATTCGGCTGGTACTGGTTGCATTAACGATCACCGCCGTCGCGGGGTTGGCGCAAGCAAAGAACTTCCGCTGGGCTTCGCAAGGCGACGCGGCGACCTTGGACCCGCAAAGTCAAAACGAGACCTTCAACAACGCCATCAACGGCATGGTCTATGAGTATCTGGTCGATCGTGACAAGAAGATGGACATTGCACCACGCCTCGCGGAATCGTGGACCAACCCGGAGCCGACCAAGTGGATTTTCAAACTGCGCCGCGGTGTGAAGTGGCATGACGGCTCGGCCTTCACCGCAGACGACGTGGTGTTTTCGTTCAACCGGGCGCGTGAATCCGCCGTGACCTTCAAGCTCTATTCGGTGCAATCGGGCGTTGCGCGTAAGATCGACGACTTCACCGTTGAATTCACCACGCCTGTGCCGAACCCCGTCATGCTCGACACGCTCGCCAATATCTACGTCATGAACAAAGCGTGGTGCGAGAAGAACAACGTGGTGAAGCCGCTCAATTACACCAAGAAAGAGGAGACCTTCGCGACTCGCAATGCGATGGGTACCGGCCCTTACCGACTGGTGGCTTGGGAGCAGGGCGTAAAAATTCTGCACAAGAAGAATCCGGACTGGTGGGGCATCAAGGCGGGACTGTATGAAGGTAATGTTGAGACGGTGGATTACCGTCCTATCCAGAATGCCGCTACGCGCATGGCTGCGCTTCGCTCCGGGCAGGTAGATTTTGTGCTTGACCCTGCGGTACAAGATGTCATCAGCATGCGCAACGACAAGGACCTCAAAATTTGGGAGGGGCCGGAAACGCGCATCATTTATCTTGGTTTCGATCAAGCGCGCAACGAACTTCTGTACTCCGATTTGAAGGGCAAGAATCCGTTCAAGGATCGTCGT
Organism: Burkholderiales bacterium; assembly: GCA_043788115.1. Classification (GTDB taxonomy): domain Bacteria; phylum Pseudomonadota; class Gammaproteobacteria; order Burkholderiales; family Usitatibacteraceae; genus UKL13-2. The sequence goes on along the minus strand of JAYVUH010000284.1, from coordinate 8,248 downwards.
GTTCGATTGGCCGCCTATCAGGCCATCGACGTGAATGCACTAAAGACGAGTGTGATGCGCGGACTATCGCGTCCGACCGGTATCGCCATGCCCAACGCCATCGGTGCAGGCATTCCAGCGGCGTTGGATGTGCGTCACCCGTACGACGTGGCCAAGGCCAAACAACTGATGACGGAAGCTGGTTATCCGAACGGCTTTGGCTTCACCTTATCGTGTCCGAACGATCGTTACGTCAATGACGAAAAGCTCTGTGTGGCGATCGCCGGCATGTGGGCGAAGGTGGGGCTCAACGCCAAAGTCGAATCGATGACCAAGGCTAACTTCTTTCCGAGAGTGCAGAACCGCGACGCCAGCGCGTTTCTGGCCGGCTGGGGCGGGGGTTCGATGGACGCCATCTTCTTTCTGAAGCCGGTCATTCACAGCAAAGATGGTACCGGGGCCGGTGAATCAAACTACGGTGACGTCAAGATCGATGCGCTCGATGCGGTGATCGACAAACTCGAGGGCGAGATGAATCTGGCCGCGCGTCAAACGATGATCAATCAGGCGGTGAAGATCGTCCATGATGAAGTACACACCATCCCTCTGCACACGCAAGTCATCCCATGGGCATCGCGCAAGAACATTTCGGTCGTGCATCGGCCCAACAACGTGCTGGGCTTGTTCTGGGTGAAAGTTAACTGACAAACTCTAGGGTTGACGGGCGTTTTCAGGCAAAAATGCTTGAAAGTGCCCGTCCTACCAAGTGTGTTGTCATCAGTTTCACAGGTTCCAAAGTCGGCGGTGTCGGCGTCATCGGTGCCGATCAGGCGACCCGCCCACGCTGACCGCGTGACGAGCTTGCAGAGCAGGAATAGCGAAAACCGCTGAGGATTTGTCATAGCATCGAGGTGGGGGATGTGCGGCCTAGGTATCGGCAACTAGGAAGAGTCGAAGGCGGACCGCACTGTCGCGCGCCAGTTAGCCCACGCCAATCATGCGAATTCAGTGATCGTCGTTAGTCGCCGCCATCATTTTGTGCGTGGGCGCATCGATGGAAATCGATATAGGGCGCTGCGCCCTGTTCCCGCGCTGACGCGCTGGATGCTGTGATCGTCTATCTCGATGCTTCATCCTGCGCCCAAGCGCCGTTGGACGGCATTACCAGTCGTTCGGGGTGGGGTGTTGACAGCGGACTTGACGACCTAGAAAACCCCGCGTGCTGCGCCTACGGCAATGCGGAAGGAAAGCCGGTCGCTACCACGGTGGCGCTGGCGTCACGCTCGTACAGCCAAAAGCGTTCGCGCTGCTCTCCGGGTCGTGCGCCCTGCCAGACCTCGCGCCACTTGGTCATATCGACCTTAGGTAGCTCGCCGCGGCTCTGCCAAAGCAGATACCGGCAAGAGTGACTCGGATTGAGTTCGATGCGCAGATGTGGCATCGGCACCATGTAGTCGAGCATGCCGTGTTCCGATTCTCCAAGCGCAGCGCTGGCAAGACAGGTTTGGCTGTCCGCCGGAAGCGCTTTGGCCAAACGCGCAAACGTGTCTTGATAGCCGCGTGCGCTATCTAGCCACGGGAACAGCAGCACAAATGCAGTCGCCCAAAACACCACCAACCCACTTGCCCAGCTAACCATGGCGCGTGCGTTGAGAGCGGCGAAAATGCGCCACGACCAAACCCATCCGATCAAGATCGCGGCGGCAACGACTGCGGCGAGCGGGTGAACCGGCAAGTCGACGTCGAGCGGCAACTGGCGTGCCAGCCAAGTCCATTGCGGCGGTGAAGCGAGCACAAACGCCGTAACCCAAAGATACCAGCCGAGCGCGACCAGCGACGCGAATAGCCCGCGTGCAGCCCAGTCGCCGAGCGTGTTCAACCGCAGCGACAAGGAATGCACTGCGGGAATCGCAAGCATCGCGAGCGGGATGGTCATCGGCAGCAGATATATCTCTCGGCCAGATCGCGACACGGCGAAGGTCAGTGTCATGATGGCGAGCGACAGGCTGCAGATCAGCAGTCCGTTGTCGCTTCGCACCTTGTGGCGACGTTGCCAGAGCGTCAACAGCGCCAGCGGGGCGAGCGGAAAAGTGAACCAAGGCACGGTGCTGACTAATTGGGTCGAATCGTTACTGGCACCTAAACGGGCCACGCTAAAGCCGAGAAATCGACCGATGTTGTTTTCCCAGAACCACTCGGTGAATAGCGACGGCGAGCTCCAGTACAGCTCTGTCGGCCAAATCACCAGCCAAGGCAGGCTCGCCAGTAGCGCGACCGCGAGCGCCTTGGCGTAAGCGACGTTTCGCCATTGCGGTGCCAGCACCGGCAGCAGCAGCGACACCACACCGATTATCCCCGGACCAAGCAGGCCTTTGCTAAGGAACGCAAGCCCGACGCCAGTACCCAATAAGGCACCGCCGAGCCGTATCCAGCGCGGTAGCAGCGATAGCCCGGCCAGGGAGACCGCAAATCCCGCCAGCTGCGGAATGTCAGGAACCAACAGGCGGCCCTGTTGCACCATGCCAATGACCGCCATCATGCCGAGAACCGCGTAACGGCCGTGACCAACGCCGAACCACTGTCGCGCCGCAAACGCCGTTGCGGCGAACGTGAGAGCAAGGTAGAGCGGGATTGCAAACCGGGCACCGTGCTCGAGATCTAGCCATGGCGAGAGCAACCGTGCGGTCAGTGCCGCTGTCCACATCATCAGCGGCGGTTTTTCTACGAAAGGCTCGTTACCGAGCATCAACACGACCGCATCACCGGATTGCAATACCTGATTGACGAGGCCGAAAATATACGGCTCGTCAGGTTTCCATGGGCCGTAAGGCAGGACAGCCGGCAACAGAAAGGCAAATAGCATTGCCCATAGGAATATCAAAGGTAACTTCCGACCAGGCTTCGCGAGTGAAGGGATCGAACAGGTAACGGCTCGCGTCATTGTAGGCATTGGCATGCAGGCCGATGCACCCGTTCGATCGAAATCGCTAGCGGAAATCTTGACTGGTATTCTTTGCATCGATCGTGGGGTGAGCAATGACTTCGGCATCATCGACTTCGCGCCGGAAGAAATACGCATATAGCGTGGGCAGTACGATCAACGTGAGTAGCGTCGCCGACACCAGCCCGCCGATAACCACTACCGCAAGCGGTCGCTGGGTTTCCGCACCGATAGCGTGGGAAAGCGCCATCGGCAGCAAGCCGAACATCGCCAGCAGCGCGGTCATCAGCACGGTACGCATGCGCACCAGCGATCCTTCGATGACGATTTCGTCCATCGACTTGCCTTGATCGCGCAACTGGTTGAAGTAGGTCACCATCACCACGCCGTTCAAAACCGCTTGACCAAACAGCGCGATAAACCCGATTGCGGCAGACACGGACAAGGGTATTCCCGTCAGTAGCAAGGCCATGATCCCGCCAATAAGGGCAAACGGAATATTGGCGATGATCAGGGTCGCGCTCTTGACTGACTGGAAAGCATCAAACAACAGAATAAAGATCACCAGAATCGATAGCGGCACAATCCATGACAGCCGCTTCATGGCGCGCTCCTGATTCTCGAATTCACCCGTCCACGATACCTCCTCGCCACTCGCGAGCGCACCTTCCTCAGCGACCTTGGCCTGCATGTCGCGCACGACGCTACCCATATCACGGTCGCGGATGAAGACGCCGATGGACACGACGCGCTTGGCGTTTTCACGGGCGATGTTCATCGCGCCGGAAGTCGCGCGAAAGCGTGCCAATTGCGACAGTGGCACTTGCGCGCTGCCGTCCGGTGTTGCCACCAGAAGATTCGGCAGACTCGGTAGGCCGCGCGCGCCGTCTTTGAGCCGCACCACCACGCTGAAATGGCGCTCGCCCTCCCACAGTTCCGAGGTGACTTTGCCAGCCATTGCCGTTTCGATCAGATCTTGTATGTCGCCGACGTTGATGCCGTAGCGAGCCGCTGCGACGCGGTCAATGTCGAGGATGTACTGCGGCAGCGTGCCCTCGCGGTCGATGAAGGCGCGTGCGACCCCTTTGACGCCCTGAATTTGTCCGAGGATTCTTCGCGCATGGGCATTCAAACGCTCCAAGTCGTCGCCGCGCACCTTGATCACAATCTGGCCGTCGATTTGAGAAATAGACTCGAGCACGTTGTCACGTATCGGTTGCGAGAACGAAGGCTCTACGCCCGCTAGCGTCGAGACCGACGCATCCATCTCGCGAATCAGATCTTCCTTGGTTTTGCCCGCTCGCCATTCAGACTCGGGAGCAATGTCAACAAAAAATTCGGCTGCGTTGAATATCTTGGGGTCGGTCCCGTCGTCAGGCCTACCCACTTTTGAGATGACGGTCCGCACTTCCGGTACCAATCGCAGTTTTTGACGAATCGCACTCGCTTGTTGCTGCGCCTCTGCGGGCGATACCGACGACGGCAGAAAAACGTTGACCCAAATCGAGCCTTCGTTCAATTCTGGAAGGAACTCGCTGCCGATCTGGGTGGCTGCACCAAGCGAGAGAAATAGCGATCCCACCGCGATGGCGGCGACTTGCTTTGGGCGCGTCACCGACCAACGCAGAGCCGGGGCGTACCACGACTTCAACAATGTCACCAACCGGTTATCGCCGTGGGGGACGTTTTTGCGCAGAAAGAGATAGGTCAGTAGCGGTACCAACGTGAGTGACAGAATCAACGAACCGATCAAGGCTGAAGTCACCGTCCACGCCATCGGCGAAAAAATGCGGCCCTCGTGGCGCTGTAGTGTGAATATTGGAATGTGCGCGGCGATGATGATGATCATCGAGAATACGGTTGGCCGCGCCACTTCTACGGTCGCTTCGAGAATGGTCGCCATGCGGGTCTTGGCGTCTTTGACGCCGTCTTCCGGTAGCTCGGACAAGCGTCGCATGATGTTCTCGACCACGATCACTGCACCGTCGACGATGATGCCAAAATCCATCGCGCCCAAGGACAGCAAATTCGCGGGTATGCCGACAAAGGTCAGCCCTAAAAAAGTAGCGAGTAGGGCAAGCGGAATAATCACCGCGACGATCATCGCTGCGCGTACGTTGCCGAGGAACAAGAACAGCACCAGCATCACCAGCATCGCGCCTTCGATCAAATTGCCGAACACCGTCTTCAGCGTCTTCTCGATCAGCCACGAGCGGTCGTAGTACGGCACGATGGCAACACCCTTGGGCAGGATCGTGCCGTTGACGTAGGCAATTTTTTCCTTTAGGTCCTTGAGGATGCGCGACGGGTTTTCGCCTTTGCGCATGACGACAATCCCGTTGACGATTTCATCAGCGTCGTCCTGGCCGGCCAGACCCTGTGCAGGCGCACCGGCGATGGTGACCTCGGCGACATCGCGCACCAGTATGGGAGTGCCTTTGTTGACTGCCACCACCACCTGACCGATATCGGCCGAGGTACGGAAACTGCCGAGACTGCGCACCAGATACTGTTGGCGTCCCTGCGTCACTGCGCCGCCGCCGGCGTTGCCATTCGCGCGTTGCAACGCCGCGAAGAGCTGCGTCAGCGTGAGCTTGTAGTCGCGCATCTTGGCAAGGTCTGGATTCACTTGGTACTGCTTAATGGTGCCGCCTTGCGTGACGATGTCGGCGACACCCTGCACCTGTCGCAGTTGGCGTTCGACCACCCAGTCCTGCAAGGTGCGCAGTTCCTGCGTCGTGTAGTTATCGCCGCGCAGGCGAAAGCGGAATATTTCGCCAATGGCGGTCGATAGGGGCGCGATATCGGGTGCAACACCCGGCGGCAGGTCGACCCCACGCAGGCGTTCCGCCACCTGCTGACGCACGATTTGATCGGTCGGTTTGTCGTTGAACGTCAGGATGATGTAGGAGAGCCCGAATTGCGTGTGCGAGAACATGCGCACCACATTTGGCGTTGAATTGAGCGCTGTCTCGATCGGAATCGTCACCTGCCGCTCGACCTCCTCGGCTGCGCGACCAGGATAGAGTGCAATGACATTCACCTGCGTGTCAGAGACGTCGGGGAACGCCTCCACAGGCAGATTCAAGAAAGCGATGATGCCGCCTGCGATAAAAATAAGCGTGCCCAGCAACACGAAAACGGGTTGCTTGAGCGAGTACTGAATGATGCCGCGCATGTCAGGCCGGGGGCGTTAGGATTTGGGTTTGGGTGTGTCCGCAGGGGCCGTTGCGGGGTTGGGGGCGGTGGGGGATTTGGGGGCAGTGGGGGCGTCTGTCTTCGCCTGGTCCGCGGCGTCGTTATGCACGCGGGCGACCGACACCATCTGCTGCAACAACAGACTGCCGGCAACAACGACCTCTTCTCCCGGCTTTAACCGAGACAAAACTGGTACGAAGCCGTTGTTGGTTGGCCCGACGCGAATCCCGGTGCGAACAAATTTGCCCTCGCCAGCCTTGACGAAAACGAAGCTGCGAACGCCCTCAAGGTAAACCGCATTTTCAGGAACCGTCGGCTGGTTGTTCTTGGGCAGCATGATGCGAGCATTGACGAACATTTCTGCCTTCAGGCGACGATCGGCATTCGATACCGTCGCACGCAGCTTAAGAGTGCGCGAAACTGGATCGATGTAATCGGCCACTCGCGTGATTTCGCCGCGAAAAAAATCGTCGGGATACTGGTTGGTTGAAATCAGTACCAGCAATCCGACCTTGAAATTGCTCAAGTCCGATTCACTCGCGTCGAGGTTTACCCATAAGCGACTCGGGTCGGTGACGACGAATTGAGGCAAGCCCGGCTGATCTACACGCAACTCCTGTCCCGGATTCAAATTGCGCTCGACCACCACACCGGCAATCGGGCTGACCACGGCAAAGCGCTGATCCGCATGCGCTCCGTCGGTGCGTTGGCCGTAAAGCTGTAGGCGCGCACTAGCGCGTCTGGATTCTGCATCGGCAGAGGCGAAGTCCGCTTCCGCCTGCTGCAAATCCTTTGCCGCCACGATACCGTTGGCATTGAGTTCCTTGGCGCGCGCGAGTGACTGACGCGCCACTTTTAGAGTCGCGTCGGACTTGCGTGCGTCGGTTTGGGCCGTTGCGAAGTCGGGCGATTGCAGCCAGGCGAGCGGCTGGCCCGCAGACACTTTGGTGCCGATATCCACAAGGATTTTTTCGACACGCCCTGAGAAGGGTGTGAACACGCGAACCGTGCGATCTTCGTCCCAAACAAATCGCCCCGGGATGATCGCCTCGCGCTCGCGCGGGCCTTCCACTTTGGCGGTGAGAATTGTCTTTACCGAGACGTCGTTAGCGGCAAATTGGATCGTGTCACCGCTCACGACAGGCGGCGTTTCAGCGGGCGCGTTTACTTTTGGCGAGCATGCTGTCATCGCCAATAAGATGCTGGCGGCAGCGATTGCGGCTCTGGTGGAGGCAGTGGCGATGATGTGATCGCAATGCCGATCGAACGTCGGGACGGTCATGGTGTAACTCCGGATGCTTCGTTTGGCGTGGCGTTGATGGCGGCGGCAAAAGCGGCCCAAGCCTTGCCGGCGTCGGCGCGTGCCTGCGCCGCATCCAGCGCCACAAGCTTGAAGTTGCGTCGGGCGTCAAGCAGCTCGAGCACGCTGATCGCACCCTTGCGGTAGGCGAATTCGGCCGCATCGGCAACTTTTTTGGCGAGCGGTTGGACGTCGCGCTCGGTACGCTTTAAGCGCTCGATTGCTGCGATCCACGCATCGTGCGTTATCCGGACGTCGCTTTTCGCCTGCACTTCGATGCGGTTGGCCAATTCGCGCGCGGTCTGTAAATCAACCGACGCGCGTGTGGCCTCGCCCTTGTTGGCGTGGCGCACGAACAAGGGGATCGAGAGCGTGAATCCGAATGAATTGCCGGTACCTTGGGTGTTACTGCCAGTCACCGGCCAGCGGTCGAACTGCGCGCCTAGTGTGACGTCACGGGTGGCAATCGCACGCGCCAGCGCGCTGGCGGCTTCCGCTGCGTTGACGCGCTGCCGTGCCGCGATCAGGTCGGGCCGCGTATCGATGCGCGCTGCCGCTACCGAAAGTTCACCTGCGGAAGTGGCGGCATCCGGTAGCGCGGCCTGCACGCCGGCTCGCGCTGCGGCACCCTCAGCAGCGATGGATCGCACAAAATCGGCGCGTACCCGCGCCAGATCGGCGTCGGCTGAACGGACGTCGTTTTCCGCTTTGGCCGCGTCTAGACGGAAGCGGCTGAGATCAATTTCAGCGATATCGCCCGCACTGAAGCGTTTCTCGGCCGCGCGAAGACTTTCGCCCGACAGATCGGCAAACTCGCGCATCAGCCGTCG
>JAYVUH010000283.1:0-3425 GCA_043788115.1 Burkholderiales bacterium | reverse complement strand
AATCTACAACGTCGAAATGCTCAAGGAAGTGCTGGGCACCTATATCGACACCCTGCACTTCGACGAAGCCTGGCTGCCGCATGCCACCTTCCACGACTTCTACAAGAACATGCACGCGATCGGCCGTGACCGGCCGCGCAGCAAAGGCCCGCTGGTGTTCGCGACCCACTCGACCCACAAGCTCCTGGCTGGCATCTCGCAGGCGTCGCAGATCATCGTGCAGGAGTCCGAGACGCGGAAATTGGACCGCCACGTATTCAACGAGGCCTATCTGATGCACACCTCGACTTCGCCGCAATACTCGATCATCGCTTCGTGCGACGTGGCGGCGGCGATGATGGAGCCGCCCGGCGGCACCGCCCTGGTCGAAGAATCGATCAGTGAAGCGCTCGACTTCCGCCGCGCCATGCGCAAGGTAGACGACGAATGGGGCAAGGACTGGTGGTTCAAGGTGTGGGGCCCGAATGCACTGCACGCAGAGGGGATCGGCCGCCAGGAAGACTGGATGCTCAAGGCCAACGACAAGTGGCACGGCTTCGGCGAGCTCGCCCCCGGCTTCAACATGCTCGACCCGATCAAGGCCACCATCATCACCCCCGGCCTCGACGTCTCGGGCAAGTTTGCCAAGACCGGCATTCCCGCTTCCATCGTCACAAAATTTCTGGCAGAACATGGCGTCATCGTCGAGAAGGCCGGCCTGTATTCCTTCTTTATCATGTTCACCATCGGCATCACCAAGGGCCGCTGGAACACACTGGTCACGGCGTTGCAGCAGTTCAAGGACGACTACGACAGGAACGCGCCGATGTGGCGCATCCTGCCGGAGTTTTGTCAGGCGCATCCGATGTACGAACGGGTCGGCCTGAAAGACCTGTGCCAGCAGATCCACGACATGTACAAGGCTGGCGATGTGGCACGCGTCACCACCGAAATGTATTTGTCCGACATGCAGCCGGCGATGAAACCGTCCGACGCATTTGCGCGCATGGCGCACCGCGAGATCGACCGGGTCGAGATCGACCAGCTCGAAGGCCGCGCCACCAGCGTACTGCTGACGCCCTACCCGCCCGGCATTCCGCTGTTGATTCCCGGTGAAGTGTTTAACAAAACCATCATTGAATACCTCAAGTTTGCACGCGATTTCAACGAGAAGTTTCCCGGCTTCGATACCGATGTTCACGGGCTGGTGGAGGAAGAAGACAACGGCAAGCTGCGCTACTACGTCGATTGCCTGCGCACGTAGCGCACACGCTGTACGCGCCCGTTGCGCGCGCTTTGGGGCCGTATTTGCTACAATTACAGGCTTGCGGCTGTAGCTCAGTTGGATAGAGTACTTGGCTACGAACCAAGGGGTCGTGGGTTCAATTCCTGCCAGCCGCACCATTTAATTGAAGGGGTTACCGAAAGGCAACCCCTTTAATTTTGATCTTTTGTCCGAAGCCGCAGGCTTGTATCCAAGCGGCCTAGGCGGCCCAACGACATCTGCCTTACGTCCTGCGGATTTCAGCGCGGCGCGAACACACCCGCCTTCCCCTCAGTTGATGCCGTCCGGCCCCGCTATTCAGCGCTTGACGAGCCAACCGGTCACATACAATCGTCGAAGAACCACTTTCACAGCCTCTCGCACCTTCCGCTATCCTGACATGAAGTTAGTTACAGAGCAAGCGCGTGACCGCGTGTTGCAGCAAAGGACGCTGGCGGGGGTCGCACTGACGGTCGTTGCGGTTTGGGCTGGATTGGCGGCCCAGCGCCTCACCGGCGTGACTCAAGGCGGCGTCGGCATGCCGTCCTTTCATCTGTTGATGGAATTGATCGCGATCATCCTGGCGGTGCTGGTGGTTGTCATCTCATGGCATCGCTTGAGCCCGGGTGACGATACGTCGACCAATATCCTGATCTGCGGCTTCACGATTGTTGCCGCCTGCGACCTGCTTCACGCTTTGTCGGTTGCGGGATTGCCGCCGTTGTCGGCGCGAGGCGATTCCTCACGCGAGATTTTTTTCTGGCTGATCGGTCGCAGCTTTGGTTTGGCTAGCCTGGCATTGGTGGCTTGGCACTGCCCCCCCCGACATCGCGCGGATTAGCGCTGTTGGCCGGAACGACCGCATCGGTTGCTATCGCATCGATCGGACTGTATCACTTCGGCGCTTGGTTCGACGCCGGTCAGGGCGTCACGGCATTCAAAGCTGGTTACGAAACCGTATTGAGTTTGCTCGCCATTCTGGTAGCAGCCGTGTTCTGGCGCCGTGCCGTCCGCAGCTCTGAACCGAAGCAGTATCTGCTCGCGCTGGCAGCCTTTGTGATGTGGGTCGGTGGACTCATGTTCGACCCACATGCCGCACCAGCCAGCTTCCAAAATGTTTTCAGCCATGGTTTCACGATCGCGGCATATGCACTTGCCGTCCAAGCCGCGTTCCTTAGCAGCATTCACGCCCCTTACCTGGCCCTGCGCGACTCCGAGCGGCAGCTGCGCGACAGCGAAGAGCGCTTTCGCGCCCTGACGAACATGTCGTCGGACTGGTACTGGCAACAAGATGCGGAGTTGCGCTTCATTTCGACGGCCGGCCAAACCGACGAGTTGGGCGGAATTTCATCCGACGCTCACCATCTTTTGCGGCGCTGGGAACTCCCTGGAACCGAAATCGTCAGCCAAAGCTGGGAACAGCACAAGGCGCTGCTGGCAGAGCGCAAACCATTTCGCGACCTGGTGCTCAAACGCACCGCCGCCAGCGGAGCGATCCACTTTATCAGGGTGAGCGGCGAACCAATTTTTGACAAGTCGGGGCGATTCACCGGTTACCGCGGAGTCACCCGCGATATCACCGCTCGGGTGCAGGCGGAACAGCAGGCCGAGGAGTCCAACCGGCGGCTGCAGCTCGCCGTAGAGAATCTGGACGAGTCCATCGCCGTGATGGACAGCGAGGACCGGATTGTCGTCTCAAACCGGTACTTTCGTGAATTGAATGGCAATACCGATCTGGTCGACATCGGACGCCGTTACGACGAACATTTGCGCGCGGGAATCGCCCTGGGGAACTACCCTGAAGCGATTGGCCGCGAGAAGGAATGGCTCGCTGCACGGCTCGAGCGCCGTCGTACTGGCGGAACCCAGGAGATTCGGCGCCAGAACGGCACATGGCTGCGTGTGACCGACCAAATGCTTCCGGATGGCGGGATGATCACGTTCGCGCTCGATATCACCGCACTCAAGAATAGCGAGCTTGCCCTTCGTGCCGTCAATGAAGACCTGGAGAAACGCGTCGCCGCACGTACCGCCGAGATCGAGGCTTTTACCTATTCCGTCTCGCATGATCTGAGAGCGCCGATTCGCGCCATCGACGGGTATTCTGCGCTGCTGCAACTGGCGCCGGCACTATCGGAGGATCGTGAAAATCGCGACCTGCTGGCGAAAATTCGCACCAGCA
>JAYVUH010000282.1:0-10044 GCA_043788115.1 Burkholderiales bacterium | reverse complement strand
GTTGAACTGTGTCACTTCTGCAGGCAGACAAACTAGCGTCACGTCGTGACCGGCCAACACCAGCTTGGTGCCGAGCAACGATCCATACGATGCGCCCATAATTAGTACGCGATACCCCATGGTAAAACTCCTCCGAATAAAGCAGTCGAACCGCTGCTTGTTGTTGTTAGTGGTTCCGCCGTTGCAGTGGGACTCAAATCCCGCTTTCAGCCAACCTTGAGACGATAATGATAGTGAGCCCGGCCCGACAACAGAACCCGCACCGGCACATAAGCGCCTGATACTTTTCTGGGCCCCACGCTCGCGACCCCGCTGCAACGACCTCGCGTTGGCGTCTCGGTATGCAACCCGACGATCTCGAGAAACTCGTTTGTTGGCGATGCCGTTTGGCCGATATGCCAGAACGCTGCTGGCAGATTTGCCGGGCAACTACCTGCATTGGTTTGCGCTCGTTATACCCAAATGAGGGATTTCCGAACAGCGAACTAGGGCGCTTGTTGGCGTTGATGCGCCAAATCGACCTCAACGGTTTGTCATCGCGGCTAGATCCGCTGCGGAAGCCAATGCGGGCGCGCTAGCGCAAAGCAAACTGGATATTGAAAACTCCAATATCCACGCGCATTTCCATCCATTTTTGCTTCAAAACCCGCGCCAATAGGCGAGTTTGCGAATCAAGCCCAGGTCGGCTTTTTCTTCACAAACGGGGTCGGGGGGGTGAATGGCGCGGCCGGAATCGGCGCGACACTGCCCCGCGGCAGGATTTGCGGCTGGCTCACTTCAGCGGTAGAAGGAGCTTTTGGAGACTTCTTGGTGGTGGGTTTTTTTGTGGCCATGGCCCATCATGTTCGAGATATGGCCTAAAAGCAAGTAATGGATGTCATGGCGTCCCGCCGCGCGAATTCGCGAGCACTCCTGAGGCTCACTTTGCCCACGACGCGGCGTCGCGGATTACCGATACGCGTTACCGCATAGTCTCGCCAAAAAGCAGCTAACATCAGCAGGCGTTTGTGCCATCACTGTTCAATTCCAACTGTTCGATTCCGCAACCTCTCAAACGGAGCCAAATCTCATGAGCAAAGCCAAAGACACCAAGAAAGACACCAAGAAAGCGGCGGTCAAGACCCCCAAAGAAAAGAAGGAAGCCAAAAAGCTGAAAAAGGAAGAGCGTAAGCGGCAGTAGTCGCCAGTCGTTTTGTACCTGCCGAGCCGCAACACTGACCGTATGTGCGCGCTCGGCTATCCATTCAAGAAGAGCACCGTTCGAAGATGCCCGCACCTCAAATCCGAGAAGCCACCGACGCCGACACCAACGCATTGGTCGCGCTGATCAATGCTGCGTTTGCGGCTGAGGTGTTTTGCGTCATCGGCAATCGCACGAATGTCGCCGACATCCAGTCGCGCCATCTGACCGGAACATTTCTTGTCATCGATGCCGCCGACGGCTCGTCACTGCTCGGCTCGGTGTACTGTTCAATTGTCGGCCAACGTGGCTACCTCGGATTGCTTGCGGTACATCCCGATGCACAGGGGCGCGGCCTGTCCTCGCGCTTGGTCGGCGCACTGGAAGATCGCTGCCGCCAAGCTGGATGCAACTTTGTCGATTTGACAGTAGTTAGTGTTCGCCAGAACCTGTTCCCGTTCTACGCTGGATTCGGCTACGCAGCGTGCGATGTGTTGCCGTTTCCGGTGCCGGAGGCGGCGCGTATGCCGCTGCATCTTGTCAAACTGAGCAAGGCGCTACATTCGCCAGGCGCGCTCGCGGCACCGTTGGCACGCTAGGGAGGGTCTGATTAAGTTGCTTTGGTTCAGATTGTGGTGAGATCGGGGCAACTGCTAGGCATGCGACGAAGGTGCGTTGCGGGGCTACCGCACGAGAAGCAAAACGACGCAGATGCCCCGATGTCGCCGCAAGTTGAATTGAATGAACTTGATCAGACCCTCCCTAGCTGTTTGTTGAAATTCGCATTGCTAAATCCGTGTGAGCACAGGCGACAGCCGCGCCAATTTATTGCCCCCGGGCTCTAGCTTAAGGCGCGTGCGCGTTTTTGTGCTCGTTGAGTGGTGGCACCAGTGTAGGCGCAACGCGCCCAATTCGGCAGCCAAACCCGCGTACCATGCGGAGAATCCTATCCACCCACTGCTGAGAGCTTCATCTTGACCACCGCCGCCTCCAACACACCAACCCTCATCACCTGGAACGAAGAAGGTCAGACGCGCACGGCCATCTGGCGCGCGGAGAATGGCTCTGCGCCACCCAAGCGCGTCATGGCGGTCGATGACACCATCACCGCGGACTCGGCGTTCCGTCTTGCCAGCGAGGGCACCGCCATGTTGTGGCGGGGCGACTTTCAGAACGCGCGCCAATTGCTGTTGGCACTTGCAAAACGCGTTGACGCTAAGAGCATTCGCGCTAAGCGTAATAGCCGCAATAGCAAAACAGAACCAAAAAAACTCGCTGTGACACGCGCGCTGCCAGTTGCAGCAAACGATTCGCCGCCCGTCGTCGCGCCGTCACTGGTGGACGCGTTCAATCTACATCGCCTCGCGCGATCGCAGCGCGCACGCACCCTGTCGATGCTGCTGATTCCGTTTGACACCGATTTCAGTATTCCGCTCGGCCGCGCACCCGACGTCGAAGGTGCGTGCAAAGAAGCGTGGGGCAGCCCGACCGGGCGGCCGTCGGTCGCGTCGCTACGCGAACTGCTGGGCATTATCGGCGCGCACGAGTGGCGTAAAAAGGGCGTTGAGATCGGCGTACTCAGCTCGCGCGTTCATCCGCACTACGGCGTATTCGCACCGATCCGCAGCGAGTATGTTGATCTCATCGCCGAAGCGCCGTTGTCAGATCCGCCACCGGTGATGGCGTTCGACATCGGCACCGGCACTGGTGTGCTGGCCGCAGTGCTAGCAGCGCGCGGCATTGATCGCGTGATCGCCACTGACATAGACCCGCGCGCACTGAGTTGCGCGCGCGACAACCTGCGGCGCATGAGACTGCAAGATTCAATTTCGGTCATCGACGCCGATCTTTTCCCGCAGGGCAAGGCACCGCTTATCGTCTGCAACCCACCATGGATACCCGCGCGGCCATCGTCACCATTGGAGCGCGCAGTGTACGACCCGGATAGCCAAATGCTGCGCGGCTTTCTCAGCGGACTGGCGGCACACCTTGAGCCCAAAGGCGAAGGCTGGTTGATTCTGTCCGACCTAGCGGAGCACCTGGGCCTGCGTTCACGCGAAACGCTACTGGGATGGATTGACGCAGCGGGGCTGATGGTGGCCAATCGCATCGACGTAAAGCCGTCGCACCCGCGCGTATCGGACGTCACCGACGCCTTGCACGCGGCGCGCGCCAGGGAAGTGACATCGCTGTGGCAATTGCGCGCAAAAGGTAAAGCCGGCAAATGACGCGGTAAGCCCGCTTTCCCGCCCCGGTTTGATGCAACTCAAAGCCACCCAACGCGGAAAGCGGATAGTTGGTTGATAGATGTCATCAACCAAGGAGTGTCATGCAAACAAACCACGTCGTCGTGTGGCTCGATCATAGCCAAGCCCACATCATTGCCTTCGGCCGCGATAGCGCCGACAAGGCCGTCATCGTTAACGCACCGAACCGCCGCGAACATCAGTACCATAAGGCGGACGCCGTTGGCGCGGGCAAGGCCTCGGAGCATCCTGAGTACTACAACGCGATTGTCGAGAAAATTCGCAGCGTGAAGGAGTGGTTGGTCGTAGGCCCTGCTAACGCCAAGCTCGCGTTTGTGAAGCATGTACACAAAGCGCATCACGATCTGAACGACCACCTCATTGGCGTCGAAACGGTCGATCACCCCACCGACGGGCAACTACTGGCGTACGCGCGCAAGTACTTTGTGGCGGCGGACCGGATGCTGGGGTAGTTGCCATGGTTGAGTTGTTGAACGTGACACGTTCAACAACTCAACGCTTGGTAAGCGTGAATGCCGTTGTGGGTGCGCCCCGCTAGCGCAAATCCTTCACCAACGCGTTACGCGTCGCAATCGAGACATCAACGGCGTGCGTGTATTCGACGTGATCAACGCCCATTCTCAGCGTGACGCCATACTTCAATGCAGCCGCCATCTCTTCGCTAAGCGGAAAGCGCATGAAGTGCACGGCAGATGTTTTGGTTTCGTTTTCGCGCTCGAGGTCTTCGTCGGCGATGGCATAGACTTTTTTCGCGCCTTCGACTTGCACCCAAGTCTTGCGCTCAATGCCCTTGAGTTTGGTGAGGGCGACGCGGCGCTCGTTCTCGTCGGTGAATTCGATGAGCATGGTGGCCCGAAAATCGCGACCGTTCGGAATCAGCGGATTATAGGCGTCGAGTTCGTCTTGGATGGCCTGCTCTTCGAAGGCCTTCTCGGTGCGAAGCATTTCCTGGATCTGATAGCGGCAGGTCATTTCATCCTCGAACATCAGATTGACGTGCTCGCCGATATGCACCGAGCGCAGCTTCTTGTGCACCATTGCCGCCGCGCGAAAGGTTGGACGCGCTTTGGCGTAGGCTTCGAGGGTCATCAGGGAATCGCGGGTGATCTTGTTCATGATGGTATTCACTAGTTACTCCGGTAGTCCGTAGGCCTTGCGTACCAGCGTGAGCGGGTGTGCAAGTTTTGTATTGGTGGCGGGCTGGCCTTTCTTCAACAGTCCGATCCCTTGTTCAATGTGATGGCCTGCCAGTTGGCAATCTGAGGAAATGTAATCGGGTGCGGCGTCCGACATCTGCTTGAACACCGGCTTGCCGATCTTCAGTGACATGGCGTGAAACTCCTTTTTTACGCCCCACGTACCTGCGTGCCCCGAACAGCGCTCGACGGTGGTGACTTTAGTTTCGGGTACCAGTTCGAGCATTTCGCGTGTTTTCTGACCGACGTTTTGAACGCGTGAGTGACAAGGAATGTGATACGAGACGCGACCCAGCGGCTGGGCGAAGGTGGTTTTCAGCAGGCCATCCTTATTGCGATTGATGAGGTACTCAAACGGATCCATCATCGCCGCCTTAACGGCTTGCGCGTCAGCGTCGTTTGGCAGCAGCAGCGGCAGCTCCTGTTTGAACATCAGCGTGCACGATGGAATCGGTGTGATGATGGTGTAGCCGTCGCGCGCTAATTTGGCCAACACGGGCAGGTTTTTGCGGCCCAGCGCGATGACCGAATCGATATCGCCAAGCTCGAGCTTGGGCATGCCGCAGCAGGCTTCTTTTTCAACAACCACGAACGGAATCTCGTTGTGGTCGAGCACTTTTAACAAGTCGTGGCCTATGCCCGGCTCGTTGTAGTTCACATAGCAGGTCGAGAAAATGGCGACCTTGCCTTTGCTCTTCACGCCGTCTTTTGGCGCGTAGGCTTTGCTCGGCGTATAGCTCGAGCGAAATTTCTTGGTGGCGAATTCAGGCACCCAGGCGTCCTTGTCGACGCCGATGGCCTTCTCACCGATGGCGCGCATGGCAGGCATTTTCGCTGCGGCGTTGACGAACTGCACCACCACCGGGATTGTCGCGAGTTTGCCATTGCGGTCGGTGGAGGACAAATTTACATCGCGAAACTTGGTCGCGGTACCTTGTTTGAACTGGATGGCCTTGGCACGCAGCATCAAATGCGGAAAGTCGACGTTCCACAGGTGTGGTGGGACGTACGGACATTTGGTCATATAACAGACGTCGCACAAATAGCACTGGTCGACCACTTTCCAGTACATCTCTTTGGGTACACCATCGACTTCGAGCGTTGGGCTCTCATCGATCAAGTCGAACATGACCGGAAATGAATTGCACAGGGACACGCAGCGACGACAGCCGTGGCAAATGTCGAAGACGCGCTCCATCTCCTTCATCACCGATTCGACCGAATAGAAATCCGGATTTTGCCAATCGATTGGATGACGGGTGGGGGCTTCGAGGCTGCCTTCGCGCTGGCTCATTGTTGTTGCTCTTTGCGGATGAAATGTTGGTACGGTTTAGCGGAGCACATCGTCTCCGCGCGACCAATCGACCGCGCGGAGACGACACTAATGCTCTACATCTTTGCAAACAACTTAAGCGGCAATGCCTTCCAACGCCTTGGCGAACTTGTTGGCGTGTGAACGTTCTGCCTTGGCCAAGGTTTCGAACCAGTCGGCAATTTCGTCAAAGCCTTCGTCGCGTGCTGCCTTGGCCATACCCGGATACATGTCGGTGTATTCGTGCGTCTCGCCGGCAACTGCCGACTTGAGGTTCAGTTCGCTTGCGCCGATCGGCATGTCAGTGGCTGGATCGCCAACTTCAGCCAGATAGTCCAAATGGCCGTGCGCGTGGCCGGTTTCGCCTTCTGCGGTTGCGCGAAACAGCGTTGCAATTTCGGTATGGCCTTCAACGTCAGCTTTGTTCGCGAAATACAAATAGCGACGGTTGGCTTGGGATTCACCTGCGAATGCATCTTTCAGGTTCTGATGGGTTTTGGTGCCTTTAAGACTATTGCTCATGTGTAACTCCTTTGTACAAGGGTAGGAACTGGTTTCTGCAGCCACGCAGGAGTGCAATTTACTGCGTAATCCGGGACTATCGACCAAGCATCGTCATTGGTCTAATTGATTGAAACTATATTTTCCATAGTCAACATCAATGGCTTCGACGCGACCGCGCCGATGAAGTCTAAGCTGCCGCAGAATACCGCCATGCTTAGCCTGCCTATTTCACGGGTCTGCCCCATTTATGACTGTCAGTGGCATGAAGAATCGCCCAAACGATAGTTACGATTTCAGTCTCAAACAATAAAAGGCCTACACGCTCGAACGCGTCCCCATGAAATATGCAAGCTAAATTCGCCAAAAATATCATCGCCTGGCAAAAGCGAAGTGGTCGCCACAACCTACCGTGGCAAAACACGCGTGACGCCTATCGTATTTGGGTGTCCGAAATCATGTTGCAACAGACTCAAGTAAGCGCGGTCATCGGCTACTACGCGCGCTTTATCGCGCGGTTTCCGGATGTCGCGACGCTTGCGGCAGCACCGATTGACGACGTCATGCAACATTGGGCGGGGCTCGGCTACTACGCTCGGGCGCGTAATCTGCACAAGGCGGCTGTGCTTATGGTCGACCAGTTTGGCGGTGATTTTCCCCAAACCTATGAGGAAGTCTGGTCGCTACCGGGTATCGGGCGTTCGACTGCGGCGGCGATTTGCGCCTTCGCCTACGGCGAACGACGCGCGATTTTGGATGGCAATGTGAAACGGGTGTTTGCACGCAACTTTGGTGTTGATGGCGACGTGCGTACGAAAGCCATCGAAGATGCCATGTGGGACATTGCCGAACGCGAGGCACCAACCGACGACATCGAAGCCTACACGCAGGGGTTGATGGATCTCGGTGCCACGCTTTGCACGCGCAGCACCCCGAGCTGTCTGCTGTGCCCCTTGCGTAGGACTTGCGTGGCATTCAACCAGGGCCGTATCGCACAATTGCCCAGCAAGAGCCCCAAGAAAGAAACCCCGCACCGAGAAACCAGGATGCTGGTGATGATGTCGGCCAACGAGGTACTGATCGAGCGCCGACCGCCGACCGGCATCTGGGGTGGACTGTGGTCGCTGCCGGAGATATCGGTTGAGGCTGACGTCATGTCGGTTGCCAAGAATCGTTATCTTGTGACCGCCAGCAAGGGACGGCGACCGCGACCGCTAGCAGAGGTGGAGCACGGTTTTACGCATTACTCTTTGACCATCTATCCGGTCGAGATTGCGGTTTCCAAACGGCACATACACACCGCTGAGCCGGGGGTTATGTGGCTCAATCTGGCCGACATCACCAATGCCGCGCTACCCGCACCGGTGAAGAAAATTCTGCTGGCGCTGGCGAAAAACAAACGCTAACGATATAACAAACTCCAGCATTGACGGGTATTTCCAAGCACAAATGCTCGGAAACTCTCGTCTTTGCTCGTGTTTTACTTTTCGCGTTATAACTTCGGGATCAGGTTCTGGTCGGTCAAATAGCGTTGCAGCACTTCAAGTCGCATTGTCGCGTCAGTCAACTCGAGCAACTTCTGCTTAGCGCCGTTGCCCAGCGGCAACATTTCAGTCAGGCGCATGCTCACCCAGAACGCATCGTTAAACGGCAATTGCTGTTGCTGCACTTCAATGCCACTAGCTGCGTAAATTTTCGTGAGGAACACCGTGCAAACTACCAGTGCTGCACTCGACTCGGTCTTATCATCCGCGATCGACTCAGTGGCTGCGGCAATGAGTCCATTCGCAGTCACTTCGCGGCTCAGAATTTGAAAGCGCGATCCACCCTTGACCGTCACTTGCAGAATGCCAAGCTGTGGCATGTCCCAGTCATCAATGGTGGCCACGGTTCCGACCAATTCGGGAACGGCCGGCGTACCCACTTCGGCGCCTTCGCGAATGAGGCATATGCCGAAGGGCTCACCGGTCTTCAGCGACGCTTTGGCCATGTCCATATAACGTGGCTCAAAAATTCTGAGCGACAGATTGCCGCCCGGAAAGAGTAGCGAGCCCAACGGAAAGATGGCAAGCGGTCTTGCTAGCATCTGCGCGCTGCGCAGCGGCGTTTCGGCGGCAGACTCAATGGTTGTCTTGAGCAAGATGTGATGATGGAATTGAAATTATGTGTGAGCCGCGGAGTGAACCGAGGCGCATCGTGTGACCGCAAGCTAATGAATATCGCGATGCCGCACCAGCACCTGTTGCACATTGCCGAAGCGGGCGGCAAGTTCTTCCGACAGGTACACCGATCGGTGCTGGCCTCCGGTGCAGCCAATCGCAATGGTCACCGCGCTGCGGTGGTCGCGCACAAACGCGGGCAACCAGCGCGACAAGAAGCCGGCGATATCGTCCAAAAAACGGCCAACGTCGTCATCTCCCCGCAGAAATTGTTTGACCGGCTCATCGCGGCCACTCAACGGTCGCAATGCCAGATCGTAAAACGGGTTTGGCAGGAAGCGTGCATCAAACACCATGTCGGCATCCATCGGAATGCCATGCTTGAAACCGAACGATTGAAACGTGAGCGAGATGCGACTGCGGTCGAGTTGTAGCCAATCCTTGATCCAGCCGCGCAGCCGGTTGGCGTTGACGCCAGAGGTGTCCATGCGATGCCCCAGCTCAGCGATGTCAGCGAGCATGCGCCGCTCTTCAGCGATGCAGGCCTCCACGCCACCGACCACTCGATCAGCGAGTGGATGTGGCCGCCGTGTCTCGGCGAATCGACGCGCGATCGACTCGTCATTGGCCTCGATGAACAACAGTCGGCAATCGACGTCGCGGTCGCGTAATTTACTGACGAGTTGCGGAAGCGCATTCACCGATTCCCCAGCTCGCACGTCGATGGCTATCGCGATCTGCGCCACATCTTTCAGCTCAACCAGAAGCGGCTCGACCAGCGTTACCGGCAGATTGTCGACGGCGAAATAGCCGGTGTCCTCGAGCGCTTTTAGCGCAACACTCTTTCCCGAACCGGAGTAGCCGCTGACAAGAACTAACTTCATCGCGTAAACGACCCCTCAGGCCGATCCAAAAGCATCGAAGGAACTAGTAGCCTCGGGGTTGAAATTACTATCGTTGGAAGTCCAAGCGGACGTCTTTTGCGCGCCGCCATCAGGCTGACCGCGCATCGCCGCCTCGTGACGGTCAAGAAAATCCTTGGTCGAGTCGTAGCCGCGCGTCTGCAAGATGTAGTGCCTCACTGCTGCTTCGACCAGCACGGCAAGGTTGCGACCGGCGACTACGGCCAGTGTGACCGTCGGGATTTCCACGCCGAGAATGGTGGTGGTGCTCGATTTAGTTTGCAGACGATCGAGCCCCTGAAAGTATTCCTTGGTCGGGCGCTCAAGATGGACAATGAGGCGCAATGTTTTGCGCGGTCGCACCGCCGTCTCACCAAAAATTGCTTTAATGTTGAGCACGCCGATGCCACGCACTTCTAAAAAATCGCGCAGTAACGCAGGACACCGTCCCTGGATGGTTTCGGGGCCAACTTGATAGAGTTCCACCGCGTCATCGGCCACCAGGCCCGCGCCGCGCGAGATCAACT
>JAYVUH010000281.1:0-2134 GCA_043788115.1 Burkholderiales bacterium | reverse complement strand
GTCGTCGGCATGCACTTTTTCTCGCCAGCTAACGTGATGAAGCTGCTCGAAGTCGTGCGTGGGGAAAAGACGGCAAAAGACGTACTCGCCACGGTGATGGCGATCTCGAAAAAAATCAAGAAAACAGCGGTCGTTTCTGGCGTCTGCGACGGCTTCATCGGCAACCGCATGATCGAGCAATATGGACGTCAAGGCGGGTTCTTGCTGGAAGAGGGATGCACGCCGCAACAGGTTGACAAGGCCGTTGAAAAGTTCGGTTTCGCTATGGGTCCGTTCCGCATGGGTGACCTGGCGGGCAACGACATTGGCTGGGCGATTCGGAAGCGTCGCTATTTGGAAAAGCCAAATCTGCGGTACAGCAAAACCGCCGATCTGCTCTGTGAGATGGGTCGTTTCGGACAAAAAGTGGGCAAAGGCTGGTACGACTACCTGCAGGGCAAACGCGACGCGATTCCGAACGCAGAAGTTGAGGCCATGATCGTCAAGCATCGTGAAACGCTGGGCATCAAGCCACGCAAGATTTCCGACGACGAGATCGTGCATCGCCTCGTGTTTTCGCTCGTCAACGAAGCCGCACACATTCTCGAAGAAGGCATCGCCAACAAGGCAAGCGACATCGACATCGTCTACATCTTCGGCTACGGCTTCCCACCACAGCGCGGCGGCCCGATGAACTACGCAAACCAGGTCGGCCTGTTCAACGTGGTTCAGATGATGAAGAAGTTTCAGCAGAATCCGCTCGATGACGCGAAGTTCTGGGAGCCCGCGCCACTGATCAAAAAGCTGGTCGCGGAAGGCAAAAATTTCGCCTGAGCGCCACCCGATAGCCACAAAAAAGCGGCCCACCGAATTTAAGGAGAC
Source organism: Burkholderiales bacterium (assembly GCA_043788115.1). GTDB lineage: Bacteria > Pseudomonadota > Gammaproteobacteria > Burkholderiales > Usitatibacteraceae > UKL13-2. Next base: position 1,273 of record JAYVUH010000281.1, on the reverse strand, counting down.
ATAAATGACTGATGCAGTAATCGTAAGCACCGCCCGCACCCCTCTGGCCAAGAGCTGGAAGGGCGCGTTCAACATGACCCACGGCGCGACGCTCGGTGGCCACGCCATTGAGCACGCCGTCAAACGCGCGGGCATTGACCCGGCTGAGGTCGACGACGTGCTCATGGGCTGCGCCAATCCCGAAGGCGCGACCGGCTGGAACATCGCCCGTCAGGCGCTGCTACGGGCTGGCATGCCTGACACCGTGGCAGGCGCAACCGTCAACCGCTTTTGCTCATCCGGTCTGCAAACCATCGCAATGGCCGCGCAGCGCGTCATCGCGGGCGAGGGCGATGTGTTCGTCGCCGGGGGCGTGGAATCGATCTCCTGCGTGCAGCAGGAAATGAACCTGCACATGTTCAAAGATTCATGGCTCGACAAGAACAAGCCAACGATTTACTGGAACATGATGCAGACGGCCGAGAACGTCGCCACGCGCTACAACATGAGCAAAGAGCGCATGGACCGCTTCGGTGCGGAGAGCCAGCAAAGAGCCTGTGCCGCGCGCGATGCGGGCAAGTTCGATGACGAGATCGTACCGATCACTGTCACCGCAGGCGTCGCCGATCCGAAGACCGGCATGACCACCAAACAGGTCACGGTATCGAAAGACGAAGGTTTGCGCGATGGCACCACGTATGAAGCCGTTGCCAGCATCCGCACGGTCGTTCCCGGTGGTTCGGTCAGCGCGGGTAACGCGTCGCAATTCAGCGATGGAGCAGGTGCCTGCGTCGTGATGAATGGCAAGCTGGCCGAGCAACGCGGACTGAAGCCGTTGGGCATCTTCCGCGGGTTCGCCGTTGCAGGCTGCAACCCAGACGAAATGGGTATTGGGCCGGTGTTTGCCGTGCCGAAGTTACTCAAGCGTCTCGGCTTGACGGTTGCTGATATTGATCTGTGGGAATTGAACGAAGCGTTTGCGGTGCAAGTGCTTTACTGCGCTGACACGCTGGGGATTCCGCTGGAAAAATTGAATGTGAACGGCGGCGCCATTGCAGTCGGTCATCCATACGGCATGAGCGGCCAACGCCTCGTCGGCCACGCGCTGATCGAAGGCAAACGTCGCGGCGCGAAACTTGTTTGTGCGACGATGTGTATTGGTGGCGGGATGGGGGCGGCTGGGATTTTTGAAGTGGCGTAACGCTTAATCAAGCGATGCGGTTTCCGCATGTGTCGCTGGTGGTAGCGCCGATGTTGTTTTGAGCGCTGCTACTTGCGCTAGTAAACGCGCTGT
>JAYVUH010000280.1:0-2535 GCA_043788115.1 Burkholderiales bacterium | reverse complement strand
GCCTGATTGTCAACTTGCCGGGGCAGCCAAAATCCGTCCGCGAGACGCTCGAAGGATTTCGCGACAACAATGGGGTACCGGTCGAGGTAGGTATTTTTGCGGCAATTCCCTACTGCGTTGACCTGATCGGCGGACCGTACCTCGAAACCAATGACGACGTGATCAAGGCGTTTCGTCCGAAGTCGGCCATCCGCCCGGCACTCCCCCAATAACCGACCCAACGACGCGAATGGCAGAAATGGTAGAGCTGATCGAACACCTCGAACTCAACACCGGCGCGACCCCGAAGGGTACCGTCATCTGGATGCACGGACTCGGTGCCGATTGCTGGGACTTCGTCCCCATCGTCAAAGAACTCGGCGTGCCGCCAGATTTGCCGTTGCGTTTCATTTTCCCGCAAGCGCCAACGCGACCGATCACGATCAACGGCGGGCACGTGATGCCAGGCTGGTATGACATTTCGATGGCTGAACTCGAACGCAAAGCCGACGAGTCTGGCATTCGCACTTCGCAATTCGCAATTGATGCGCTGATCGAACGCGAGATCAGCCGCGGCATCGACTCTGACAGCATCGTCCTCGCCGGCTTTTCGCAGGGCGGTGCAATCGCCTTGCAGTGCGCTCTTCGAAGCAAGCATCAGTTGGGCGGCGTGATGGCGCTATCGACCTACCTGACACTCGCCGATTCACTCGGCGCAGAACGCACGCTAGCCAATGCGGGCATCCCCATTTTGATGGCGCACGGCACGCAAGACCCAGTCGTACCGCTTTCGCTGGCACGCACGTCGAAGGCCACGCTGACTTCGCACGGCTATCAGGTTGAGTGGCGGGAATATCCAATGCAGCATGCGGTGTCCGGACCGGAAATCGAAGACATCGCAGACTGGCTCGAGAAGCGATTTGTCTCGCCGATTCTGATCGCACGCTAGCGCGTCAGTTGTTAGCGGACATCTGCTGGGTGGTCTCCGGGCTGAATCTCGGTAGCGCGATTTCCACTGGCAACGGTGTAGCGGCCGGGTCAAAGAAGATCGAAAATTCTTCTTGACGCTTGATGGTGTCATCGTAACCCATATCGATTAGCGCCCGGCAGTATTGCTTGTCGAATAGCAGGTAGCTCGCCAACACCGCGCCACCTTTGCGCATCGCGCCGATGGAGCGCATGAGGAAACGAATTGACGCCGGAAGATTGCCGACATGCTGGTGCGCCAATCGCTCAAGCGGTGTATCCGGACACGCGACACAAAAATCCACGTGATGCAGCGGCATGCCGGAGGCCTTGAGTCGCTCATGATCCACCAGCGCGATGGTCGAATTCACGCGTTGCAAGAGCTCCAGATCCATCGCCAGCGAATCGAGAAAGATGGACGACATGGCGTGGCCGGCGATCTGTGCCAGCGAGGGATAGGCATCACTGCGCGAACGTGATGGGACATCCTTGACCAGTTTCGCCGTGCCAATGACAAAAATTCGCGAGGCGCCCAGATGTAACGCCGGGCTGACGGGTGCCATTTGCCGGATCGAACCGTCGCCAAAATACTCACGGTTAATTTTGACGGCGGGAAACGCAAATGGAATGGCGGAGGAAGCCAGCAGGTGCTGCGCGTCCAACTCTGCCACGCGGATCCCCACGCGTTGAGACCGCTTCCAACCACTGATATCCGGCGCGGCCTGGAAAAACGCGCAATGCTGCCCGGACGTGTAGCCTGAAGCAGTAATGGCGAGTGCCCTGAGCGCACCGCTGTCGAGGTGAGTCTGGATTCTTCGGGCGTCGACGCTCGACGTCAGCAATTTCTCAAGCGGCGAATTATCAAACAGCGACACACGGTGGTTCTTGGTCAGCGCGCCGAAGAGAAACGCCGACAGCCAGCGTGCGCTGCAGGCGACGACACCGAGCAAATCTGTTCGATAGACCTGGTGTGGTTCGATCGTGGACCATATCCGCTCGAGACTGCGTACAGCATCCGCAAAGTGATTCGCATTAGACGCCAGTACCGCCGCGTTGATCGCGCCCGCAGAGGTTCCGGTGATGATGGGAAAGGGGTTTTCTTCGGGATGGCCGAGGATTTCGGATAGCGCCTTGAGCACGCCAACTTGGTACGCCGCGCGCGCGCCGCCGCCCTGCAGCACCAATGCGACGCCGGGAAAACGGCGATTCAACGGCAGTTGCTGCGAGTCGGGCCCGCGCACGTCGACCTCGTTAACCGCCACGGGTGACATGCCTTGAATACCGCTGCACAGGCGGCCGTGAACGGCTTCCGAGACTACCCACTTGTCCCTCCATCAAATTCAGGCGCGGTGCTGTCCTTCGGTGAACGGGATGACATTCTCGCCATCAGCAGAACCCAACCTGCCGAGCAGGTTATAAACCTGCATCGGACCTTTGCCCTTTATCTGAACGTGGTGCGCTTCATCGAACCGGAAGCGATTGTGCAGGCGTCGGAATGTCACCGAGTCGACCTGGACGTTGCCTGCCGTCGCCTCAGTACACATGCGGCTCGCGACGTTAACGGTGTCGCCCCACAAGTCGTAGCTGAAC
>JAYVUH010000279.1:0-2692 GCA_043788115.1 Burkholderiales bacterium | reverse complement strand
GACCGCCAGCGCGCCAACGCTATCGTCAACCAACGCAAATTCCGCTGCGCATGAACCCACCTTCGACGCAGCGCGCGTCGAAAACATCAAAGCGGCGATACGCGACGGGCGCTTTCAGGTCGATTCGGGCATGGTTGCCGACAAGTTGCTGAGCAGCGTTCACGAATTGCTGCGCAAGCCTCACTAAACATGATTGCCCTGGGCCACCCCGGTCGTGCGCCGGTGCATGAATCGCACCTCGCAGCAGAAAGCGAAACGGTCGGGCAATTGCTCGCCGTGTTGCTGGAGGAAAGGCAGGCGCTTGAATCCGGCCCCCCCGATACCTTAGAGGCAGTCGCGCTGCAAAAAAGCCGCCTGATCGCTCGATTGGCCAATCGGGCGCGCGGCGGCAACACCGGCCCATTGGCAGAAAGCCATGCGCCAACACCGGACTGGCGCGGCGCAGCCGAAACAGCAGCAAGCAAGGTCGCCGGTGACGCCTGGAACGCACTGCGCGCGCTCTACGCCGAAGCCGCCAGGCGCAACCACGACAATGGGTTATTTGCCAGCCGTCAAATGGCCTACTTGCGGATCCGCAATGCCGGTTTGCATCGCGCCGCCGGCACCGGCGACCTTACCAGCGACTTGTATCGCAGCGACGGTATGGGATCGCGCGGAACAACTTTCGCTACGCCGCGCACGGTTTAATACCGTAGCAACCGGTGCCAGCTACGGTATGGCGCACACCTGATTGAAGCTTAGCCAGTACTGGCCAAGCCGGCCCACCGTATCGACAAACTCTTCAAATTCGACTGGCTTGACCACGTAGCTATTGACGCCGCTGCTGTACGCATCCGCTACATCGCGCGCCTCTTTGGACGAGGTGAGCATAACCGCAACGACGTTTTTCAGAGACGGCTCAGCACGAATCCGCCGCAACACTTCTATTCCGGTCAGCTTCGGCAATTTGCAGTCAAGCAAAATCAATTTGGGCGCAGCCGCGCCACGGCGGTCAGCGTAAGCGCCAGTGCCAAGTAAAAATTCAATCGCCTGCGCACCGTCGTCAACATGAAACACGGCAGCGCGCACGCCACTACGCTTCAATGCACGCACTACAAGCTCGGCGTCGTTCGGGTTGTCCTCTACAAGCAGGATTTCTGGCTCAGCAATATTGGGATCGGTCATTTTATTTTGGAAAGTTCTACGAGCCAGTTGTGACGAAATTGACAAAAATTGTACTCTGCTAAGCGTAAATCCGGGTCATGAAATAGCTGCCGCGGCCGGTTCTTTCGGTATCGGCGCAGCACCACCGGCCCCGGTGCTGCGCGCTGCCGGCAGCGCGTAGTAAAAAATAGCGCCCTGCCCGGATTCGCCTTCGGCCCAAATGCGACCGCCGTGGCGCTCAACAATCCGCTTGACAATCGCCAGGCCCACGCCAGTTCCTTCAAACTCCTGCGCGCTGTGCAGCCGCTGAAATACGCCAAACAACTTCCCCGCATAGCGAGCGTCAAATCCGGCCCCATTGTCGCGCACGCTGAATATGAGTTCATCGTGCTCCCGGCGGCAATCGATGTGGATCACCGGGGCAGGCTTGCCCGCGCTAAATTTCACCGCATTGCCGATCAAGTTGATCCAGACCTGGCGCAGCATCGCGGCATCACCCCACACATCCGGTAGCGCACCGGTATTGATTTGGACCCGTCCGTCCGGCACCGCATCGCGCACCACCGCAGCCACAAGCCCGCTGGTTTCGATTCGCTGATGTCCCAATCCGCCGCGGCCAAGCCGGGCAAAATCAAGCAATCCGTCGATCAATTGCGCCATTTTTCTGGCACTGGCGCTGATCGCGTTTACGTCGCGCAGCGCACTTTCACTCAGTTCATTGCCAGCATCAATGCGCAACATTTGCGCATAGCCATCAACCGCTCGCAGAGGAGCGCGCAAGTCATGTGCAACGGTATAGGAAAACGATTCCAACTCATGGTTCGCAGCCGACAATTCGGCAGTGCGCGAGGCAACCCGCTGCTCCAGCGATGCATTGAGCCGGAGAATCTCTTGCTCGGTCCACTTGCGCGCGCTGATGTCGCGAATCTGCGTTTGAAACACCGGGCGTCCCGCATGTTCAACCAGGCTGCCCGCCACTTCAGCTTCAACCCACTCACCATCCCAGCGGCGCAATCGCCGCTCCATAAACGGCACGCTGTCGCCGGACGCGCGCAACAGGCTTTGCTGCTGCCGAAAATGCGGCACCTCTTCGGGATAGAAAAAATCGGCAATGTCGCGGCCAATCAGGGTTTCATTCTCTGGTACGCGCAGCATGCTGTTCAGGCACGGATTCGCATACACAATGCTGCTGTGGTCGTGAATCACTACCCCCTCTTGCGACAGTTCCACCAATTTGCGATAACGCTCCGCGCTTTCGGCCAGCGCGGCCTCCGTCAAAAAGCGCTGTGAAATATCTGAGCCAACGCCGCGATAACCGGTGAAGCTGCCATCCTCCCCAAACACCGGTTCGCCCCGGATCGCCCAGTAGTATCGCTGCCCGGCAGAATCGGTGTGCTCTACGACCAGATGCGAAAACGTCTGATGCGCTTCGAGCACGCGCCGGTGCTCTTCCCAGGTGAAGCCAACCGGTCGCATGTTGTCGCGCTCCCAGCGGCACTTGCCCATATAGTGTTCCGGGTTCGCCGCTTCGGCGTTCCCCCAGCCGGTC
>JAYVUH010000278.1:0-6639 GCA_043788115.1 Burkholderiales bacterium | reverse complement strand
GCTGTGGTGGCGGCTTGCATCAATACGTCGAACATTCTTGCGCGGGCCGCAGGTTGCATGACAAACAAGTCATGGCGCATCAATTGAAGGTTCGGTTGCAACGACAGTTCGGCCCGGGACACGGATGACATCAACGCAACGATGATCGCCGGTCCGCCAATTGCCGCGCAAGCTGCGTCGCTCTGTGCCAATGCCGCAGCGATCGCAGCGGTGCCGGGTAGTGAGGGCGAAGCGTCGGCAATAATAGTGTGGATGCCTGCTGCACCCGAATCAACTATCGCCGCCGTGATTTCGGCAGTGGCTGTCGAGGCGAACGCAACCACATCGAAACCCCACTGCGCATAGCAATACTGCAAGGCTTGCAATCGCGCACTGCTGTCCTCGATGAGGAGCAGGCGCTTGCCCATGAACTCCGGCAATGCACGTTGCATATAGGGTTGCTTGGCGCCGTGTGCTGGTTCGGTAACGATACTAAAGTGAAATGTTGATCCCTTCCCCTCGGTGCTGTCGATCGATACGTCTCCGCCCATGATATTCACCAGCCGCTTGACGATCGCGAGCCCGAGCCCGGTGCCACCGTACTTGCGTGTGGTTGAGGCGTCGACTTGCGTAAACGGCTCGAATAGTTTTTGGACCCGATCCGCGGGGATGCCAATACCCGTGTCGGACAATGCTGCGTTCAGCCTGATGCGTCCATCGGGTAGCGGATCGCATGTTATGCGCAGCACGATTTCGCCCGCGTCGGTGAACTTGATCGCGTTTGACATCAGGTTGAGAAATATCTGCCGCAAACGTGTCGCGTCGCCGATGATGTGGAACGGTACGTCGTCGCGGACGTCACATATTAAGGCGATGTTCTTCTGCCTCGCCTTTTCTGCCACCAGTTCGAACGCCTCTTCGGCGACACCGATCAATTCGACGCAGACTGCTTCAACCGTCATGCGACCGGACTCGATCTTAGAGAAATCGAGTACATCATCGATCAATCGGAGTAGCGTGTCGCCCGAGGCACGGATGAGTCGAATATAGTCACGCTGCTCGTCATTGAGCTGCGTGTCAGCCAGAAGTCCGGCCATCCCCAGAACGCCGTTCATTGGGGTACGGATTTCGTGGCTCATAGTCGCGAGAAAAGCTTCTTTCGCACGCGCGGCTTCAGTCACACGTACGTTGGCTTCAATGAGTTGCAGTTCAGCTTGGCGCCGCTCATTGACATCCACGATCGAGCCGACGAACCGTTGGGCGCGCCCATTGGCATCGAACTGGGCGATGCCCCGCACGCGCAGCCATATATGTCCTCCGGCGGCACGCAGGGCGCGGCATTCGACGTCGAAGTACGGAGACTCGCCCTTGAAGTGATGCGACATGCGCACGCGGAACTCGGCGAGGTCGTCGGGGTGCACCCACTCGGACCAGGTGAAGGTTGCCGGAAAAATGTTCGGCGCAAAGCCCAGAATCTCGCGGAATCGCTCCGAGTAATACGCAGCGCCTCCTTCCTTGAGTTCGATATCGAGGATGCCTTGCTGCGAAGATCGGATCACCAAATCCAGTTGTTCGCGTCGCGTCGCTAACTCGCGCTCCAACAACTTGATCTGGGTGACGTCGGTCACCGTGCCGATGAGTCCATCGACGGTGCCATCGGCGCGCCTCACCACTTGTTTGGCGACAATCGCGGGAACACTTTCTCCCGTTGCGGTAATGACAAAAGCTTCGCGAACCTGCAGACCACTGGTCGACTTCAGAACGTCGCTGTCATGCAGTATTGCGGGATCTCCGGCGCGCGGCGGCTGAATTTCAATGTCGGTCTTGCCGATGACATCTTCGCGGCTGCGCTTATGCAGCAGTTCCCATGCGCGGTTGACCACCGCGAAGCGCCCCTGGGCGTCAGTTCGGTAGATCGGATTTGGATTGAGTTCGATCAAATCATCGGTGAACTTCACCTGGTCACGCAGTTTCAGGGTCATGCTTGCCGCGAGTGAGGCTGCCTGCTCGCGCAGCCGCGTGAGTAGAAGCACCAATCCGGCGAGCAAAAAAGTGCCGACAATACCGATGCCCAAAATCATGCCCGGGGCACTGCTGGTCAGCTCGCGCTCCAGCGATGGCGAGCTTTCGACGTGAAGTTGCCACTCGCGTCGACCAATCATCAGATTTATGGGCAGTGCGTACTTGCCTTCGTGAATTGTGGAGGTTGTCACGACGGAGTTGACCGCAAGCGCTTTACCCGGACTGGGAGGTGCCGTCGGGGCGAGCTTGTCGGTCAGCGTGAACACGAGGCGCTGGTCATTGCTTCGCGTAATTTTGGCCAGCAAATCGGCGGGACGCACGAACGCCACCAGATAGCCTAGCGGTATGGATGAATTCGTGAGTGCTGGAAAAACAGGCTTCACCAGCGCCACGAATTCTGCATTGTCTTGTGGGTTTGGTGTTGGCAATAGTGGGGTTGCCACCATTTGCTGAAATTTCAGCGCTGCCTGAATCGCCTCCGACACTAGTTCGGAGCCCGACAGCGCATCACTCACGACCGTCATATCAGGAATCACTCGAATAAATGCGGATGGCGGGGTGGCATCGGCCCGCTTCCGAGTTGGACCAGCGGTGGCCCGGTACTCGATGCGCGCTAGACCCGTGACTGGAGAGGCGCGTTTGTCATGCGCGTCAAGGTAGTTATTCCAGCGAACATTGCCGATTTGAGGCGACGCAGCGACCACGGCCCCGGCGGTCGAGAGTGCATCGTCAATTTGACGAAATTGTGTACTGAGATCGCTCTTAGCATTCTGGGCGAGAGTCTCGAAGCGACTCTGCGCCACCTTTTCGGCTTGTCGATAGCTCTGCAACGAGGCCACAATCGTTGACAGCAGGAGAGCCCCCAACACCAGCCACGGTGTTTCGAAGCGTTGTGATTTTGCCCTAGGGTCGTCGGACGTGACAGATGGGCCAGGCGGTACTAAGCTGATAATTGCCATGGCACAAGGTTAACGTATCTCGAGGCCGAATTCCAACTGGTTCCCGTTCTCGCGTCCAGTGTGCTGCGCCCCCGTCCGGCACGGTTCGGCCCCAACGAGAAGTCGTGTAGAGTGCCTCTCCAATGCGCCTATATATGCAACCACTGATTGACTTGAGGCTGCTCCGGCTGATCGCAGCCGCAGCCTGCCTTGTCGCGCCCTTTGAGTCCTCTGCCAACATCTACTCCTTCAAGGATGACGCGGGCGTTACACATTTTTCAAATTTGCCGCATCTGGATAAGCGCTATAAGCTCGTCTACAAGATCCCAGATTCGTGGAAAACACGCCCCAATGCGTGGACACCCAGTTTTCCAAAGTCCATCGACATTGGCAAGTTGGTGCCTGTGATAGACAATGCGGCCCGTACCCATGGTGTGGATCCACGTCTAGTGCATGCGGTCATAAGGGCGGAGTCCGGCTACAACGATCGCGCCCAATCCAACAAAGGCGCGCTCGGATTGATGCAATTAATTCCTGCGACCGCCGAGCGCATGGGTGTCAAAGACCCGTTTGATCCCGTCGATAATATTTTCGGCGGCACACGCTACTTGAGCTATCTCATCAAGATGTTTAATGGCGATATAGAGCTGGCGCTGGCGGGCTACAACGCGGGTGAGAACGCGGTGATTCGACATGGCAACCGCATTCCACCGTTTGCTGAAACGCAAGCTTATGTGCCAAAAGTCCTGGCGTTTTACCGCAGCCCCGAACTGAATCGCTTCACGTCTCAGCCGGTCACCAACGCTTCTAGTGGGCAGCCGGGTAGTGCGCAGCGCGCCAGCGTTCGCTAGGCGCCTAGACCAGTACCATATTGTCGCGGTGGATGAGTTCCGCCTCAGCCACATAGCCCAGAATCGGCTCGATCTCCTTAGTCGACTTGCGCGCAATCTTGCGACACTCGACCGAGCTGTAATTGCAAAGCCCACGCGCGACTTCGGAACCGTTCGGATCGACTGCGCTGACCACATCGCCGCGCGCAAACTCGCCATCCACGCCGGTCACGCCGATCGGCAGCAGGGATTTGCCACCCGACACTAGTGCGTTGGCCGCGCCAGCGTCGAGCCGCAGCGTGCCGATCGTCTTCAAGTGACCCGCCAGCCACATCTTGCGCGCCTGCATTGCCGTGTTATTTGAGGCAAGTCGAGTGCCGATGGCATCGCCACGAACAAGGTCCGGTAGTACGTTATCGTGTCGGCCGTAAGCGATGATGGTGGTCGCACCCGACAGGGCGGCCTTCTTGGCGGCGAGAATCTTGGTCAGCATGCCGCCCCTACCAATGGCTGAGCCCGCACCACCGGCCATTTTTTCAAGCGCCGGATCGCCGGCCGTGCCGCTGACGACGAGCGTGGCGTTCGCATCCTGACGAGGATCGGCCGTGTACAGACCCGCTTGATCGGTAAGGATCACCAGCAAATCAGCTTCGACGAGATTCGCCACCAGCGCCGCCAGCGTATCGTTGTCGCCGAACTTGATTTCGTCGGTTACCACTGTGTCATTTTCATTAATCACCGGGACAATGCCAAGTTCCAGCAACGTAGCCAGCGTAGAGCGCGCATTCAGATAGCGGGTACGGTCTGCCAGATCGTCGTGCGTGAGCAGCACCTGCGCTGTGCCGAGCGCATGTTGACGAAATGCCGCCTCATAGACCTGCACCAGTCCCATCTGCCCAACAGCAGCGGCAGCCTGCAACTTGTTGATCTCGTGGGGGCGGGTTTTCCATCCGAGCCGTTTCATACCCTCAGCGATGGCGCCGGAAGAAACCAGCACGACCTGATGCCGTTGTTCAAGCAGCGCCGCGATTTGCCGAACCCATTCGCCGATCAGTGTGTGATCGACGCCAACGCCATGATTGGTGATGAGAGTTGAACCAATTTTGACGATAACGCGCATAGCGCTGCATCAATCCGCTACTGCGGCTTTTACAGCGGCTCGTTGGGCATCGATATGATCCATGATGGCAAAGGTCAGTTCGCGACAACCATCCGCCTTCATCGCCGAAATACTGAACGTCGGTCCCTTCCACTTCAAGCCTTTGATGACGGCTTTTGCGCGCTTTTCGGCTTCGTCTTTTTCCAGCAGATCAACCTTATTCAGAATCAGCCAGCGCGGTTTGTCGAACAGTGCCGCATCGTATTTCTTTAGCTCATTGATGATCGCTTTTGCTTCCTTCACGGGATCGACCGCCTCGTCATACGGTGCGATGTCGACCAGATGCAATAACAAGTGCGTGCGCTGCAGGTGCTTCAAGAACTGATGACCGAGTCCGGCGCCTTCAGCCGCCCCTTCGATCAGTCCGGGGACGTCGGCGATGACAAAGCTGCGGTTGTCATCGACTCGTACCACACCGAGATTGGGGTGCAGGGTGGTGAAGGGATAGTCTGCGACCTTGGGACGTGCCGCCGAGACCGCACGGATGAACGTGGACTTGCCCGCATTGGGCATGCCGAGCAGGCCGACATCGGCCAGCACCTTCAGTTCGAAATGGATGTCCTTGACGTCGCCGTCGGTGCCCTTGGTGAATTGTCGCGGCGCACGGTTGGTTGAGCTCTTGAAGTTGATGTTGCCGAGTCCGCCGCGGCCGCCTTCAGCCACCAGTACGCGCTGCTTGTCGTGGGTGAGGTCAGCGAGGATTTCATCCGTCGCTAGGTCCTTGATCATCGTACCGACTGGGACGCGTAGTGTGATGTCATCGGCACCGGCGCCATTACAATCCGCACCGCGCCCGGAAGCGCCATCCTTGGCGCGAAAAATACGCGCGAATCGGTAGTCGATTAGCGTGTTGATATTGCTGTCGGCGACAACGTAAATCGAGCCGCCACGACCGCCGTCGCCGCCGTCTGGCCCGCCAAACGCAATGTATTTTTCACGGCGCATTGAGGCCGAGCCGTTACCGCCTGCGCCCGCGTGGACTTCAATGCGTGCTTCGTCGATGAATTTCATTGGAATAGTCTTCTACAAGATGCGAAAAAAGAAAAAGCCCCAGAGACTGCTCTCAGGGGCTCGTCTTTGCAGAATCGCCTGAAGCGTTAAGCTGGCTGCGCTGCCGCTTGCGCGGCGGGTACGATGGAAATCATACGATTACGCTTTGCACCTTTAATCGCAAAAAGTACTTTGCCGGTCTTCAAAGCGAACAAGGTGTGATCCTTGCCCATGCCAACGTTGTCGCCAGCATGGAATTCAGTGCCACGCTGGCGCACGATGATCGTTCCAGCACTGATCAGTTCGCCGCCGTAGGCTTTCACACCCAAGCGCTTTGATTCTGAATCGCGGCCATTTCGGGATGAGCCACCCGCTTTTTTATGTGCCATGAGTAGGCTCCTTAGGCTTTAATCTCACCGATTTGAATCTCGGTGTAGTTTTGACGATGCCCCTGGTGCTTTTGGTAGTGCTTGCGGCGGCGCATCTTAAAAATACGTACCTTGTCGGCACGACCCTGTGAAATAACGGTGGCCGTGACGGCAGCGCCTGCGATCATTGGTGTGCCGATGGTCACGGCGTCGCCGTTCCCCATCATCAACACTTGATCTAAAACGATCTGCGCGCCCACGTCTGCCGGTATCTGTTCTACTTTAATTTTTTCACCAGCGGCAACACGATACTGTTTGCCCCCGGTTTTTATGACCGCGTACATGGTTAAACT
>JAYVUH010000277.1:0-6221 GCA_043788115.1 Burkholderiales bacterium | reverse complement strand
ATTTCAACAAACTGCTAGGTCGGCATAATATGCCAATGAAAATACTTGTTCTTGGTGCCGGCGGAACCGGCGGCTACTTCGGCGGGCGTCTGGCACAGGCGGGTGCAGATGTGACGTTCTTGGTTCGGCCCAAGCGAACGGCCCAACTCGCAGCAGACGGTCTCGTCATTGAAAGCGTGTCTGATCGCACCGTTCTCAAGGTCAAGACCGTAGATGCGAAAACTGTTGCGCCGCAATTCGACATCGTGTTGCTGTCATGCAAGGCCTATGACCTTGACTCGAGCATTGCCGCAATACGCGGGGCGATGCACGACACTACCTGCGTCGTTCCACTGCTCAACGGGATATCGCACCTAGACGCGCTCGATGCGGCGTTCGGCCGTGCGCGCGTGATGGGCGGCAGCTGCCAGATCTTCGCAACAATGGCACCGGATGGCGTGGTGAAATCGTTGGGTGAGGTACAGGCGCTACTGTGGGGGCCTCGCGAACTCAATGCCGCTCAAATCGCCGCGTCGGCCGAACTCGCCAATTGGTATGCGAAGACCAGCGTGACGTGGACGGCGTCGGACAACATCATGCAGGACATGTGGGAGAAGCTCGTTTTTCTCTCCACCTTCGCCGGCATGACGTGTCTGATGCGCGGCACGGTCGGCGAAATTCTCGCGACCGACGACGGCAAGGCGCTGATGCAACGCTATGTCGACAGCACCATTGCGGTTGCCACGGCGGAGGGATTTCCGCCGCGCGCGAGCCGCGTCGAGCGATTCCTCAACGTCCTCAACACCGTCGGCTCGCCGGTGACGGCGTCGATGCTGCGCGACCTTGAGGGCGGCAACGACATTGAAGCCGCGCATATCGTTGGCTTCATGCTCAACAAGGCGCGCCAACACAAAATCGACGATACCTTGCTCTCGATTGCCTACACCCACCTACAAACATATCGCAATCGACGCTCAGCCGGACGGCTCTAGCGCGTAGTGCTGCCGCCGCAACGGCGATCGTCACATTCCGTTCGGCTGAGTCGGGTACTATCGACGCATGACCGCCCCGAACACCACATCATCAGCACTCAACCCCGGCGTACAAAAGCGCGAAGTCTTCGCTTGGGCGATGTACGACTTTGCCAATTCGGGCTACACCACGGTAGTGTTGACGGCGGTGTTCAACGCGTACTTTGTCTCGGTGGTGTGCCAAGGTGCGGCGTGGGCGACCTTTGCATGGACCGCGACACTCGCCGTGTCTTATCTTGCGGTGATGGCACTCGGCCCCGTAATCGGCGCTTACGCCGACGCGCATGCGGCCAAGAAGCGCATTTTGTTCGCCGTCACCAGCGGCTGTGTGCTCGCCACCGCTGGTCTCTACTTCGCAGGTAAGGGCGACATCTGGCTCGCGGTAACGTTGGTCATCATCTCCAACTTTTGCTACGCCATCGGCGAGAACATCACCGCGGCATTTCTCCCTGAACTGGCCAAACCCGATGCGATGGGCAAAGTGTCCGGCTGGGGCTGGAGCCTCGGTTATGTTGGTGGGCTGTTGGCACTCGGCGTGAGCTTGGTGTGGATTACGGGCGCTGAAGCACGTGGATCAACCACGAGCGCGGCGGTGCCGATGACCAATCTGATTACGGCAGCGGTTTACATTGCGGCTGCGTCGATCACCTTCATTTGGCTGAAGGAGCGAGCCACAGCCAGCCCGTCCGGTCAAGATGGCGCGTGGTCGCGCCTGATCGCTACCGCCAAGCACGCCGCACAATATCGCGACTTGATGGCGATGTTCGTCTGTGGATTTTTTTATCAAGCAGGCGTGGCAACCATCATCACCCTCGCGGCGATCTATGCGCAGGAAGTGATGGGATTCAAGACCAAAGAAACATTGATGCTGGTGCTGGTAGTCAACGTCACCGCGTGCATCGGCGCGTTCGGTTTTGGTTATGTGCAGGATGTGATCGGCAAAAAACGCGCGCTGATGGTGGCGCTGTTCATTTGGGTGGCGATGGTTGGTTTTGCTTGGTTTGCCACCACACCGGGGCTGTTCTGGGTGGCGGCTAATCTGGCGGGCATCGCGATGGGCTCCAGCCAGTCTGCCGGGCGCGCGATGGTGGCGTTCTTTTCGCCGGTCGAGCGTGCGGCGGAGTTCTTCGGACTTTGGGGTGTTGCGACACGCTTCGCTGCGGTGCTCGGTCCCCTCACCTACGGCGCGGTTTCTTGGGCGTCTGGTGGCAACCATCGGTTGGCGATGCTAATTACGGGGGTGTTTTTCATCGCCGCCATCGTCGCCTTGACGCGGGTGGATGAGGCGCGCGGGCGGGAAGCGGCGATTTCATAAAGTCGCCGATTGACGGGCGGTTTGGACCACTTTTGGTTGGAAACGCCCGTCTTTGCTGGTGTTTGGCTTACCTGTTTTTTTGGCGCACGTGCTCTTACTCACGCGCTCTCAAAGTGACCGTTATCCGAGACGGCGAGAAACGCAAATCCCCCTCAATCCCCCTTTTCCAAAGGGGGAAGTGCCATGCTTCGTTTTTCGACTCTGCGATCGTCTCGGCCTAGACGACACGCTGATTGACCTCCCACTTTCTAAGCAGCAGAAGTGCCTCGCGCAGCGCTTGATCTGGGCGACTCAGGGGTGACTGCAGTGCCGCGATACCGGTTGTCTTCCCCCTTTGGAAAAGAGCCTGCCCTGAGCCGGCCGAAGGGGGGACTGAGGGGGATTTGCAGTCCAAAAATCTCGCCACGGAATGGCGTTCCTCACGATACATGCAATCCAGAGAAATACAGGCGAAAATAGGCTACGCCAGTTTGACCTTTCAGCCAAAACAAGAACCAATGTCTAACAAGAAACCAGAAACGGGCCACACCGCAGGCCCGCCCACCAACTTCATTCGCAACATCATCGACGCGGACCTCGCCGCAGGTGTCTACGCCACGCGCCGCTGGTGTGGCGCGCCCGGCACCGCCGCCGAGCAACAAGCCGCGCCGCTTGACGCCGCCAATATCCGCACCCGCTTCCCGCCGGAGCCGAATGGCTACCTGCACTTTGGCCACTCGAAATCGATCTTGCTCAATTTCGGCCTAGCACGCGACTACGGCGGCGTTTGTCACTTGCGCTTTGACGACACCAACCCAGAAAAGGAAGAGCAAGAATTTGTCGATGGCATTGTCGAGTCGGTGCGCTGGCTGGGTGGTGATGCCGACTACGACAAACCGGCCTCACCAATCTATTTCGCGAGCGACTATTTCGATTGGATGTATCGCTTTGCCGAGCATTTAATCGAGCACGGTGACGCTTATGTGGATTCGCAGTCGGCCGAAGAGATGCGCGTCAATCGCGGCACCCTAACTGAGGCTGGCAAGGATTCACCGTACCGCAACCGCAGCGTCGCCGAAAACCTTGCGCTGTTTCGCGCCATGCGCGACGGCAAGCACGCCGAAGGCTCACACATCCTGCGTGCGAAGATCGACATGGCGTCGGGCAACATCAACTTGCGCGATCCGGCGCTCTACCGCATTAAGCACGCGCACCATCATCGGCAAGGTGACAAGTGGCACATCTATCCGATGTATGCCTACGCGCATCCGATCGAGGACGCGCTGGAGAACATTACCCACTCGATTTGCACGCTGGAGTTTGAAGATCAACGCCCGTGGTACGACTGGCTGTTGGCGAAACTCGCCGAGGTTGGCGAATTGTTGCGCCCACTACCAAAGCAAATTGAGATGTCGCGGCTTAATCTCACCTATATCGTGCTGAGCAAGCGCTACTTGAAGCAATTGGTCGATGAAAATCACGTCGGCGGTTGGGACGATCCGCGCATGCCAACCATCGTCGGCGCGCGTCGGCGTGGGTTCACACCGGAAGGGTTTCAGCTGTTTGCCGAACGCATCGGCGTATCGAAGTCCGACTCGTGGATCGACATGAGTGTCTTTGAGGACTGCCAGCGCGATGTCATGAATGACAAATGCCTGCGCCGTGTCGCGGTGCTTAATCCGCTGAAACTTGAAATCACTAATTACGACGCGCTCTCAGAAGAAACCTGCATGGCACCGAATCATCCGCAGCATCCGGAAACTGGCAAGCGTGAGATGCCGTTTTCACGCGAACTGTGGATTGAGCGCGAGGACTTTGAAGAAACACCACCCAAGGGCTTCTTTCGGCTGTTCCCCGGCAACATGGTGCGGCTCCGCTATGCGTTTGTCATCAAGTGCACCGGCGTTGAGAAGGACGGAAACGGAAACGTCACCAAAGTGCTTGCTGAGTATCTTCCTGAAACAAAGTCAGGCGGGCCTGGTGCCGACTCCGTGAAAGTGAAAGGCAACATCCACTGGTTGTCTGCCAAACACGCGCATGCCAGCGAAGTACATTTGTTTGACCGGCTCTTCAAGTTGCCGCATCCCGGGCGCGGTACGGATAACTTCCTTGACGACCTAAACCCGCATTCCAAACAGACCATCACGGCTTACTTAGAGCCGTCGTTGTTAACGGCAACGCCGGCGTCGCTATTTCAGTTTGAGCGCCACGGCTACTTTGTGGCGGATCGCGTCGAGTCGGTACTGGGCAAGCCGGTGTGGAATCGCGCCGTCACCCTCAAAGATTCGTGGTCGTCGGCCAAATAGTGTTATCCATTCGATTTCGTGCTCCAGCGAAGCTCCGATCAAGTCCTATTTTTATTCTCCACTCTCAAAAAATTGTCATTCCCGCCCCCGATTCAAGCACTCGAGGGCAGGCTACAGCGGGAATCCATAGCCCGTTTGTTCTCCGGAGCACATGCAGAATGGATTCCCGCTTTCGCGGGAATGACACGGTACTTTTTCTTGACGCCATCACTTAATCAGACCTTCCCTAAGAGGTAGTTACATGTCCCAGCCACTGATCAACCTGAAGACGCTGCGAGGTCTGTCAGCCCTATCGGCAGCGGCAATCGTCGCCCTGCTCGCGTGGTGCACACCGGTCGTCGCGCAGACAGCCTACCCGAACAAGCCAATCAAGATCATCGTCGGCTTTCCGCCCGGTGGTCCGCTCGACACACACGCCCGCGTATTGATCGACCAGTTGCAAAAGCAGCTGGGGCAGCCGGTGATCGTCGATTACAAACCCGGTGCCGGTGGCACCATCGGCGCCAACGAAGTGATCAAGGCACCGGCTGATGGCTACACATTGCTAATGGCCAACACCGGTACGATGGTGATCAACCCGTTTGTCTATACCAAGAACATTTACGACACCCTGCGCGACTTCACGCCGATTGCGCGCACCGCGCAGCAACCACTAGCGCTAGTGGTCAACAATGATTTTCCGGCCAAGACGCTCGCCGAGTTCATTGCTTACGCGAAGAAAAATCCGACCAAAATTAACTACGGCTCGGCCGGCAATGGCGGCATTTCGCATTTGGTGCCTGAGATGCTCGAAGACGCCGCCGGTATTCAAATGACGCACATTCCGTACAAAGGCACCGCGCCGGCGTTTACCGATTTGCTGGCGGGTCAGGTGCAGTTCATGGCGGAATCGATTCCGCAAGTATCGCAGTACGTCAAGGCGGGCAAGGTTCGCGCGCTCGCCATGACCGGACGCGAGCGCAACGCGGCCATCCCGGATGTGCCGACCATGGCCGAAGCTGGCGTGAAGAATTTTGAGGTGGTTGGTTTCTATGGCGTACTCGCGCCGGCCAATCTGCCGAAGGACGTGTTGGCAAAGCTGGTAGATGCTTTCCAAAAAACACTCGCCGCCGAGGACGTCAAAAGCAAGATGATCGCGCAAGGCGCCGACCCGGCCTACCTCGACTCGAGCGCATTCGCCGCGTTTCTCAAGTTTCAAGGTGCCCGCTGGCAGACTGCTGTGCAGAAGGCGAACGTCAAGCTGGATTGAGTGCGGTAACTCGTCGCCGCGATTTGCTCGCCATTTGCTGACACCTGCTGGATTGCCGAATGTACCTGCCCGACCATTTCGCCGAAACGCGTCCCGACGTACTACATCAGTTAATTGCCACGCACCGGCTGGCGACCATCGCGCGCCACGGTCCGGCGGGCCTAGTCGCTGACCATATTCCGCTCATGCTGCACGCCAGCAACGGCCGCACGGTACTTCGCGGCCACGTGGCACGCGCCAACCCGCTCTGGCGTGACGCCCACGAGCAGGACGTCCTGACGATTTTCCAGGGACCGCAGGCTTATATCTCGCCCTCTTGGTACCCGAGCAAAGCTGAGCACGGCAAAGTCGTTCCAACGTGG
>JAYVUH010000276.1:0-2389 GCA_043788115.1 Burkholderiales bacterium | reverse complement strand
GTTGCTCACCTTCGCCCCGGCCATGGCGTCTATCCAGATGCTGCTTGCCACCTACGGGCGCAATTTCAAGGAAGGGCAGACTTACGCCAGCTACGCGATCCAAGTCGTGGCCATTCTCCCGGCGGTAGCAATGTTTGCGCAGCTGAAAGACGCCACTTGGCAGCTATTCGTGCCGGTGTTGGCGCAACTGATGGTCATCACGCGGCTGCTGCGCGGCGAGACCATCGACGCCATTCACTACCTGCTACCGGCGGGGGTCAATACCGCGATCTTTGTGGTGTCGATCGTGTTGATTTCCAAGCTGCTGCGGCAGGAAAAGATCATCTTCGGGCGGGCCTGATTCGCCAGCCGTTTCCGGGGCTGTGGGGCAAAGGGTAGGGATACCGACCTTAGCGCGCAATAGGCCAACTCGCCTATCGGCGGGCACCTTCAGGCAGAAATGACTGGAAGTGCACGCCGATAGACGAGTTTCATTTCTGCGCGCTACTCAGTCCGCTGCCAGCGTCGCAGCGCGAGTCGCCCAGCGCAGAATCGAACGACGCTCCTCTATAATTCAAACACTCGTTTGAATTTCTCCTTGTCCTCCTATTCCCGCCCATGAAAATCCTCGTTCCTGTCAAACGCGTTGTCGATTACAACGTGAAAGTCCGTGTTAAAGCCGATCAGACCGGCGTTGAACTCGCCAACGTCAAGATGTCGATGAATCCCTTCGACGAGATTGCCATCGAAGAAGCCGTGAAGCTCAAGGAGGCGGGCGT
Organism: Burkholderiales bacterium; assembly: GCA_043788115.1. Lineage (GTDB taxonomy): Bacteria > Pseudomonadota > Gammaproteobacteria > Burkholderiales > Usitatibacteraceae > UKL13-2. Next base: position 1,631 of record JAYVUH010000276.1, on the reverse strand, counting down.
GGCAACCGAAATCATTGCCGTGTCGATCGGCGTTACGCAGTGCCAGGAGACGCTGCGCACCGCACTTGCGATGGGCGCTGACCGCGCGATTCTTGTGGAAACCACGCAAGACGTGCAGCCATTGGGCGTAGCGAAGGTACTCAAGGCGATTGCCGAAAAAGAATCGCCCCAGTTGATTATTCTTGGTAAGCAAGCGATTGATGACGACTCCAACCAAACCGGCCAGATGCTCGCCGCGCTGTTGGGTTGGTCGCAGGCAACGTTCGCCTCCAAGATCGTGGTGAGCGGCTCGGACGCCTCCGTCACGCGTGAAATCGACGGTGGGCTGGAAACCGTCAGGGTGAAATTACCTGCTGTTGTGACGGCCGACTTGCGACTGAATACGCCGCGCTACGCGACGCTGCCCAACATCATGAAGGCAAAGAAGAAGCCGCTCGATGTGTTTACACCAGACGCGCTCGGTGTTGATGTTGCGCCGCGTCTGACGACGTTGAAAGTCGCCGAGCCGCCGAAGCGCAAGGGTGGTGTCATGGTCGCTGACGTCGCGACTCTAGTCGACAAACTCAAGAACGAAGCAAAGGTGATTTGAGTTTTTGCGGAGCGAAAACTCAAATCATCCCCGCGCAGGCGGGGATCCAAGTTAAATCCGGAGCGAAAACTCAAATCACTTTCGCGCAGGCGCGGTTCCAAGCCGCGATGCAGCAATCAGAAACATCGAAAGAGCCCCCATGACCATCCTCATCATTGCAGATCACGATAACGCATCCTTGAAATCCGGCTTGCCGCCAACGGTGGCTTGCGCGCAAAAAATTGGCGGCGACATTCACATTTTGATCGCCGGCGCTAACTGCAGAGGCGCGGCGACCCAAGCGGCGGCGGTGACCGGCGTGGCCAAAGTACTCGTGGCCGATGCGCCGCAGTTCCAATCGCACGTTGCGGAGAATCTGGCACCGCTGGTGTTGAGCATCGCCAAAAATTATTCACACATCTTGTTTCCCGCCACGGCGGCCGGCAAGAATACGGCACCACGTGTCGCGGCGCTACTTGACGTCGCGCAACTGTCGGATGTGATTGCAGTCGAGTCAGCCGACACCTTCGTGCGGCCGATTTATGCGGGCAACGCCTTTGCGACGGTGAAGTCGAGCGATGCGATCAAGGTTCTCACGGTACGGGCAACCGGATTTGACGGGGTTGCAGCCACCGGTGGCAACGCCACCATCGAGTCCATCACGCCGACCGCAGACAGCGGCTTGTCGACGGTTACCGGGCAGGAACTTACAAAATCGGATCGCCCGGAATTAGTCGCGGCTAAACGCATTGTGTCCGGCGGGCGCGGCATGGGCGATGGCGACCGATATCGTCAGGTGCTGGAGCCGCTCGCCGACAAACTCGGCGCCGCGCTGGGGGCTTCACGCGCAGCGGTCGACGCAGGCTTCGTCCCTAACGACTATCAGGTGGGTCAGACCGGCAAAGTTGTCGCGCCGGAACTCTACATTGCGATCGGCATCTCAGGCGCGATCCAGCATCTGGCGGGCATGAAGGACAGTAAAGTGATCGTGGCGATCAACAAAGACCCAGAAGCGCCGATTTTTCAGGTTGCTGACTACGGCCTGGTTGGTGATCTGTTCACG
>JAYVUH010000275.1:0-3298 GCA_043788115.1 Burkholderiales bacterium | reverse complement strand
GAGTGTCGTTTCACCTGAACCCTAAAATATTCAACAAAACGGTGAAAAACTCTAGCAATCATTGAGTTAGGAACCTCGACGCGTTCGGTTTCACGCCGTTGCCACGCGCAGCAGTCGTCGGCCTTACGCACTAGATGCAAGAAAGCACTACACAATAAGCAAAAGCGCTTTCATCTTCGCTCGGACGTCGGCCATCACTTCCGGCGACGCAGTTGCTTTTTTCTTCGCCCGGCGCACTTTCCAATCAAGCGACTTCACCTGGTCGGACAGAACGGCGCTGGGGACACCATCAACCTCGGTGAGCACTTCAAACGGGTGCTGCTTGATTTTGGTGGTCATTGGGCAACAGACCATCGGCTCGGCGCGTAGCCGTGTGTTGCCGCTAAAGAGGTTCCCAGCCGACCGGTTTACCAACGCTGACTTCCGCGTGCGAGTTTCTCGATGTGATCCCTTTGACGAGATCGCTCAACGTGTACTCAATATGCTCGGCTGCTTCGATGACGATGCGCCCGCGCGTGACTGTGATCGTTACTTTCTGCCCGGGCGCGAAATTGGCTAGCTTGATGACTGCCGGTGGTAAGCGAAGTGCGGGGCTATTGCCCCATTTGCGAATGACCGATTCCATAATTGATCCGTTCGGCTGAATGATTGGCGTCTAGGTTGTAGAACGGGCGCCAAGGCGCCAAGTGACTTTGATTCCTTCACGGTGTTGCCTATTGTCACGCCAGAGGCGGTTGCTGAGAACCAGCAAGCGGTTGGCCAAATCATCGTTGCGCGACTAGGCAGAAGTCGCCGTAACCGATACTCGTGTCCCGGGTTCAATTCGCCCTAGAGCAGTCAATCAAATCTATTTCCAATTTAAGTCTAGCTTTCGCCCGGACGTCGCACAATCGCGTAAATATAGATTGATCAGGCTCTGATAAGGTATGCCGACCTTTTCGGAAATCGTTTTGAAATAGCTTATCGATTCCTCGTCCAGGCGAATCGTTATCTGCTTCTTTAGCTGCGCCGCATACGGGTTCTTACGTGATTTTGAAAAATCATATTCCTTACGCATAGTCTTCACCTTTTTCCTATCTATAGCCCGCGGCTTCGGTCGTGGTTGCCTTACGCGCCGAGATTATTCGAATGACGCCGCCGTCACTCCGGTAACAATGGCAGACGAGCAGCAAGCGTAGGGAATGACTCAAGCCCAGCAGCACGAAACGCTCTTCGTCGTCAGAGTGATCTGGATCATCGATTAACCTCGCGTTGTCATCCAGAAAGACCGTCCGCGCTTCATCGAAAGTCACGCCGTGCTTCCGGGCATTAGTTGCGGCTTTCTTTGGGTCCCATTCGAAATCGAGTGAACTCATCTCGACATTGTAACTACGATGTAATTACAGCGCAATGCGCTGCGATTGGGTGAAAAGCGCGAATTTTCGGGCGGCTTCGCCAGCGCCGATGACCCCTTTCAGGGGGTGTTTTCAGCCAAAAATGCTTGGAAACGCCCGTCAATGCTAGTGTTTCAAAAGACGCGCGAGAAAATACAATAGCATCACGCTAAAGCGCTTCCGTCGCAGGCACAATGGCAGGCTGTCCATTGCAACTACCGCCTGCCTACAAATGCCGCAACCGCCCACACGATCTGCCCGCAACCCGCCGCTCACGCTGTTCGAAACGACAGCGCATCTGCGCGAATATTTCGGCAACGCCGTGTTCTCGCGCGGCATGGCGATCCGTTTGAACGCGCGCGTCATCGAACGGCTGGCCGCGGAGCAGTACGAAGACGGCGAATGGCACGTGCAAGCGGATATCACCGGTACCGCGCCCGAACCCTACCGCACCGACGTTGAAGTGGATATTGATCCGGCGACGCGTCGGCTGGATATCTTGTCAACGGCCTGCACCTGTCCGGTTGAGTTCGACTGCAAGCATGCGGCAGGGTTGCTGCTGAAGTGGTTCAGTTTGTTTGAGGTTGATGCCTATGGCGTGCTGCTCAATATCGCCACGACGAAGCGCAAACCAACCGCGCTTATTGCAGAACGCGATGTCGCCGATGACGACGATGGCGATCGCGAAGACAGCGCTCACCACGACGGCAACAGCGGCGCCGGTAGCGATCACAGTAATCGCAATGAAGAAGTAGAGAAGCGCACGCCTTGCGGCAAGAAAGCGAAGGCCGCGCCGACGCACGCGCTGCGCACGACACCGGTTTCGATGCTGGTCGCCGAGTGGTTGGAAGGCACTTTCGCGACAGAACCAGTACTGACCGCGACCAAGGCCAAGCCTGCGGCCACGCGAGAAGCGTTGATCTTTTATGTGTTGACCGACGATGCAGCACTGCACGCCGTGCGCGGTCGTCGCCGTCGCGATGGTAGCGAGCCAGAGTTGACGGGCGATTACGCGGGCACCGCATGGCTGTCGGGCGATCGTGCACTACCGTCCTATGCGCGTCCGGCCGATAAAGCGCTGCTGACGTTGATGGTGAGCGAGCAGAACTTTGCGCTCGGTAGTGTCGCTGTGGCGTTGATCGGTGAGGCAGGCGCGTTGTTGATCGAACTGGCACGCGCGAGTGGCCGGCTGTATGCGATGAACCGCCAAGCGCTCGGCATGGCGCTTTCAAAATCCAAAGCCGCTGCGATCGCCTTGGAGCGTCGACAGCTACCACCACCATTAGTATTTACCGCGATCGAAGCCGCGAGTCTCGCGTGGCGCATCGCCGAGCGTGAAGCGTTGAAACCGTTGCGACTGGCCGCCACCGTCAAAGGCCAACAGGTGGCCATCATCGCCACCGCGCCACCGATGGCGCTCGACCTGGCCGCAAATTATATTTTTCCGGTAAGCGTCACCGTCAGCAGCACCACCCTTCAGCGCTTGGCAAGTCTGCCGGCGATTCGCAGCGACGACACGACCTCGTGGGCGTTTGTCCGCGATGCCATCGCCGCACTACCCGATGCCGACAGCGTGCCGCCGCTGCCGTTTGCCAATGACGTCGCCGTGCCGCTACCGAAAGCCGTGCTGTCATTCGCGCTCATCGAGTACCAGACCACCAAAGGCTGGGGGAAGCACGCGCACACCGATACGCACACCGTGCCAACCGCGCAGCTTTTGTTTGACTACAACGGCCGCCGCCGACCGGCTGACCGCATGGGCCTCAATGCCGCTGTGGAAGCCGAACTGATCGACAACCGGCTCACCGGAACGCATTTACGCAATGTGCGCGCCGAACGCGAATGGGCGCGTCGTATGCCGGTGGCCCTGGTGCCTGCGGTGCAAGTCGATTACCGCATCGCGCAGGCCGCACTCGACGGCAGCG
>JAYVUH010000274.1:0-13072 GCA_043788115.1 Burkholderiales bacterium | reverse complement strand
AAGGCGATGAAGTCGCCGGTCGTGAACGTCGCGAACTCACCGCTTGCGCTACCGGACTGAGATGCGGTGTAGTACACAATCAGCAACATCGCCGGCAGCAGAATATTCAGCACCAGCGACTCAGCATTGGCAAGTGATTCACTCCGCACATGCAGACGGCGCAGCTTGATGAAGCGGTCCGTCCAATTCACAAAGGCCCGCGTTTCCGACGCACTGGTCCGAATCTTCGATATTCCCGACAGGTACTCAAACACCAACGATTGAATCTTTCCGCCGATGTCTTCTATTTTTCTGGCGATTTGCAGACGGGCATAACCGATCACGGACGACACCAGAAACAACAGCATCACGACAACCAGCACCACGATTGTCAGTTTGACGCTGTACCAAAGCATCAACGCAAAATTGCCGACGAGGAATATGGAGGTGAGGATGGTGCCAATCGTTGAGCCGGTGACGGCGTGCTGGATCGAGTTGACCGCCGCCATCCGCACGGCGAGGTCGCCGCTCGAAAACTTGCGGAAAAAAGTAACGGGTAGCGAAATGACGCGGTCCAGAATGGCGGCGTGGACGCTGATACCAGCACGGGCTTCTATGCGCAAAATGGCGATCGTGCGCAGCGTATCGAACAACAGAACGGAAAGTCCCGCCACCAGCAATCCGGAGATGTACTGCCAGAGCAGCAGCTTGTCACTTGAGGGGATCACGCGGTCGATGATCTTGCCGCTGACAACCGGCACCAACAGGCCAAGCAAGCCTGCCAGCAAGCTGGCCAGCAACAGCACCCACACGTCCCGGGCCTTGCCTTGGATACCGAACTTCACGATGTCCAAGGCACTGAGCTTGCCCGACGGGAAGGTCCGGTAGAAGGTATAGGCAAACGGCGCGAGTCGATGTGCAATCGCGTCGGTGACAATCGCGCCGGACGCGACGTCGCGCATGGGTCGGGCCGAAAAAATCCGAAAGCCCGACACCTGCCCTGGCAACAAGGCGACCCAGTGCCGCTGTTCGCCGGGCGCGAGTTCATTGTCGGAAAGCCGTGCCAGCATGGGCCCGCCTTCTTCGTCCCACCAGTTGCCGTCGAGCAATACCTGCTTGGCCCGCAAACCCGATGCCTCGGCAATCAGTTCAACCGTGTCCGCGCCACCGTCGGACACGGCGTCGGCACCGGTCGACACGAATCTGACCTGACGCGACGGCTCAAGAAAGCGAAACGCCCCAAGCAAGCCTTCGCCGTCGTTATCATTGGGGCCCGCAGCACCAAAGTCAGCTTCAGGGGCGACACCCTTGGAGATCTGCCCCATCGCCTCGGCGAAGCGGCGCTGGTCGGTGGTCTGCTCGAGCACTAGCCGCTGCTCATCGCGCATGTCGGCATGTTGGGAGTTGATGGCGATCCGCTCAACGGCCATATCGGCGAACGTCAGCAAGCGCGAGTGGAATACGCGTGTATCCAGATTCGCTTCAGGTTCGGGGCGGGGTCGGCGGCGTCTGGCAGCGAACCAGGCCCCCTTGGGATCAAGGCCCCGCATGACACCCTTCATCCAGTCCTCGATTCTCAGCTTGGCGTCCGCACCGAGCCCGTCGAGGTTGGTAATTGTCTCCTGTCGAACCCGGGTGCCTGAAACGGCGCGGCACAACAACCCCGTCCCGCTCGGCAAGCCATTGCGGGCCATCACAATCGCCGACCCGGCCGGCACGTCGAACAGAAAACGGCGCGGCAATGTTGGCTCAACCCCGTCGAGGGTCGCGAGGTAGACCATCACGGTACCGTCATCGACGTACCAGGCTGCTTCAGGATCATCAAGCCAGAACTGGTTCATCACTAGCCCATCCCTGACGAAACGAGCTTTGCATAATGCCCATCGCTATCTGCGATCAGTGATGCATGCGTCCCGCGCTGTGCGATGCGACCGCCATCCAACACAATGATTTCGTCCGCATCACGAATCGTCGAGAGGCGGTGCGCGACCACTAGGCAGGTACAGCCGCGGCGCCTGAGGTTTTCCTCGACCTCCCGTTCAGTCGCGGGATCGAGTGCGCTCGTCGCCTCATCCAGAATCAGCAAGCGTGGGTTACGCACCAGCGCACGCGCAATTTCAAGACGTTGTCGTTGGCCTCCGCTCAAATTCCTGCCGCCCTCGTCGATCATCGCATCATAGCCGCCGCTACGACTGACGATCACATCGTGAATGCGCGCGTCGTGGCAGGCCGCCACCAAGTCTTCGTTGGAAATCGATTTGTCCCACATCGTGAGGTTTTCACGAACCGTTCCATGAAACAGAAAGATATCCTGATCAACGATGGAAACCGACGCCGCGAATGCGGCTGGCACGTACTGTTCGCGCGGCCTTCCATCGAACAGCACGTCCCCAGCCCAAGGCTGATACAAGCCGACAACCAATCTGGCAATGGTTGACTTTCCGCTTCCCGAGCCCCCGACCAACGCGATACGCTTGCCCGGTGCCAAACGCAGGCACATCGATTCGATGATGGGCGCTTCGTTGCGGTTGTAGCCAAAAGTGATGTCGCGCAGCTCGAGCTCACCGCGCAATTTATGGTCCGAGACCACGCCGTCGGTGTGGCGGGCTGACTCCGCCGGATAGCGCAGGACATCTTCAAGCCGCGCAATATCTCCGCGCAGCGATTGGATCTTCTGATTGAGCGAGAGCAGCGCGTGGGTGGGTGCCACAAATCCCGCAAGCAATGTTTGATAGGCAACCAACTGACCGATCGTCATCTGGCCTTCCATGATGCGCACAGCGCCCACGGCAAGAATCGTCATGTTGACCGCCAGACCAAGCAGGCCGGGCACCTGTCCAAGGGTGATGCCAATACCCTGCACCTTGATCGATGTGTTGACGACCTGCGTCTGCAGGGAAACCCATTTCGAAAAAAGTCCCCAGTCTTGGCCGGCCGCTTTAATGGTTTCAATGTTGGAAAGGCCGTTGACAGATGCGCTCGATAGTCGCCCGCTTTGCACCGACATCTGCTGGGAAAGCTCCGCCGTGCGTTCTGAAATGATGCGCCAAATGAACAGCTCGATGGAGACCGCGACCACGGCGATCATGGTCAATTGAAACGAGTACCAGAACATCGCGATCAGAAAGAAACTCGCGGTGAACAGGCTTAGCAACACCTGGCTCAACTCGCTCGACAGGGTGTGGGCAACCTTTTCGTTGAGGCCCACGCGGGAGGCAATTTCGCCGGCCGACCGCTGGGTATAAAACTCAGCCGGTAACCGCAACACGTGCCAGAAAAAATTGCTCGATAAATCGAGCGCTTTGCGCGCGTGTGTCCGACTTAAGAACTGCGACTGTGTCCATTCGAGTCCGGCCCGCACAATGGCAGTCAACGCCATGCCGATCAGCAACGGGACCGCAACTCCCTTCACCTGCGCGACCAGCACTTCATCGATGAAGCGGCTCGACAGCAGCGGCAGCAACACGCCGGGCAACACCAGCATGAGCCCAAGCACCACCAGCAGCGTCACTGCACGCTCAAGACCGGAGAAGAACTGTTTGAGTGATCGAACCACCGAAGGTCGGTGGCCGCCTGGCTGGAAGTCCGCTCCCTTTTCGAACACCAGTACGATGCCGGTGAAACTGCGGTCGAACTCCGCAGCATCAACGCTGCGGCGCCCCTGCGCGGGATCGTTCAAGTGCGCCTTACCGTCGCGGAACCCCTCCAGCACCACAAAGTGATTGAAATTCCAGAAGACAATCGCCGGCAAGGCAATCGCGCCGAGATCCGACGGCTCTTTGCGGTACCCTTTTGCCGTCAGTCCTTCGAGGCGCGCGGCTCTCAGCAAATTGCTTGCTTTGGTGCCGTCGCGGCTGACGCCACACTCGACGCGCAGCTTCTCTAGTGGAACATAGCGCCCGTAGTAGGCGAGGATCATCGATAGTGACGCGGCTCCGCACTCGACCGTCTCCAATTGCAGGACGGTAGGGGTACGGTAAAGACGGCTGTTAGTGAAGATCGACGCGGAGTCTGCTGCCGATACCGCCGCCGTCACAAGGCACCCACGATCCAGATCAGATAGGTCGTCATCACGATCACCAGCGCCGGCAGCCAGCGTTTGATCCACGGCCGGTAGGACACGAGCGTCAAGCGCTCATCAAGCTGATCGGGCGACGAGAGTCGCTCAAGCGCAGTCTTTCGGAATAGCTGATTTCGCTCGGTGATCATGCTGTTGTGTTGGTCGGGTTACTGTGCCGCGGACTAGCCCGCCAGCCGTCTCAAAAGTCGATCGAATCTCGCACCAGCGACGTGGAACGTATCCAACAGCGTCTCGTTCAGTTCATCTTTGGCGTGCGGATCGGCGGTCGCTTCCCCGTAACCTAGCCGCATGGTGGTATTGCGCATGCGATCGGCCAGAAAAATACATAGCGCGAAATAGAAACGCGCGGCAAACATGGGATCGCTACGCAGCTTTTCTCGAATGACGCCGTCAGCAATTCGCAATAGCGTCGCGTCCATGGCCACCTCGACCGATACCGTGGTTGGCGCCGGATCCACCAGCGACATTTCACCGACAATTTCGCCACTCTCGATGGATGCGATCGCGGCACCCGACCCTGTGCGGATGGCGAGCTGCCCGTCGAGCAAGAAGTAGATGTGCTCGACGCGCGAATTGTGCTCGATAAGAATGGTACCGGCCTTCACGTGGATGCGCTCGCCAGCATCGGCAAGCCAGTCCACATCAGCGTCGGTCATCTGCCCAAAAATGAAGAGTACTTTGCGCATCTCTGCCCAGCTTATTGGTTCTTATGATAGGCCTCAGGATAGAGCATTTCGCGTAGATGGTAAAGCCACAAGCAAGCCTTGGTGGCGAGAGATTGCGGGTGTCGGGTCGGCCTTGGGTTTGTCGCGAAATGCTGGCCAAACGGCACGCTGCAGCGCGAGGCGATCAATTGTTGCGACTGAAAATGCGGCAAACGAACTAAGCCTTGCCCCTTGAATGTGCAACAATCACGCCCTTTGCTCCGCGCCGTGTTGGCGATGATTGGATTTCCAAATGCTCAAGATAAATCGAATTTTCAGCGGCATCGTCATGGTTGCCAGCGTGCTATCACTCAACGCGATCGCCGAGGCCCAGACGACAAAGAGGCCACTGCAGCACAGCGACTTTGACGCCTGGCGCGCCATCGCCACGCCGACCCTGTCCGGCGACGGCAAATGGCTCGCCTATTCCGTACAACCGCAGGATGGCGACGGCGAGATTGTCGTTCGCGAGTTGACCAGTGGCAAAGAGCGCCGCGAACCCGTCGGCGCACTGCCGCCACCGGCGACCGGCCCCAACGAGGAAAATCCCGACGCGCCACCGGTGCCAAGGGCAATCCGTTTGGTGTTCACAAGTGACAGCCGTTTCGTTGTTGCAACGACCTACCCGAGCAAAGCGGATACTGCCGCCGCCCGAAAGGCAAAGAAGAAACCGGAGGAGATGCCCAAAGGGGGATTGTTGATCATCGACCTGCAGCGCCCTGAAATCACGCGTTTGGCGAACGTGAAAAGCATGTTGATCCCAGGCAAGGGCGGCGCTTGGCTTGCCTACTTGAAGGAGGCGACGTTGGACGCCGGTAAGGTGGACGCTACGAAGGGCAACGAGACACCGAAGAGCGGCGAAGCCGCCAAGCCTGACGGCAGCGACCTTGACGACCAAGCAGCGCCGCGTCGGCCGACCGGCAACGCGCCAGCCGCCGCGGGTGAGAAAAAAGAATACGGTACCGAGTTGGTACTCAGAGACCTCGGCAAGGGTACCGAGCGTGTATTCGCCAATGTCAGCGAGATGTCGTTCGCGCGCGACGGCAAGGCCTTGCTCTTTACGGTCGCCTCAAAGGGCGAGACCGACAATGGCGTCTATGCGGTCAACCCTTCCGCCGATTCAGCACCGTCCCCACTCCTCGTCGGCAAGGGCAAGTACACCAAAATCAGTTGGGACCGTGAACAAACGCAAGCAGTATTTCTGAGTGATCGAGACGATGCCACCGCCAAGACGCCGAAATCCAAGCTGTACCATTGGACACGCGCGGACAGCAGCGCGAAGGAAATTGTATCTGCGGCGACCGCAGGTTTTCCAGCCGGAATGACCGTCAGCGATAAGGGAGCGATTGCGTTTTCTCGCGACGGCAAAAAGCTCTATGTGCCTGCGGCACCGCCACCGAAGCCCCCGCGCAATCCCGAGTCGGCGCCGACTGACGAAGACCGCGTGGTGGCAGATCTGTGGCGATGGAACGATGATTTGGTGCAACCGATGCAAAAGGTACGCGCGGTACAAGATCGTAACCGCGCGTATCGCGGTGTTTTCGATCTCGCCAGCGGCCGCTATACACAACTCGCCGACGAATCGATGCGATCCCTTTCACTCAGCGACGATGGCACGCGAGTGATCGGCGCGGATGATCGTGCCTACCGGCGCTTAATTGATTTTGATGGCAGCTACTCCGATTGGTACGTCGTCGATCCGACCACCGGTGGCCGTAAACTCGCCATCAAGAAACAACGCAGCAGCGGCAACCTCAGTGCAGACCAGTGGGCGCCGGATGGAAAGTGGCTGATTTACTTTCAGAACAAGCACTGGCACGCCCTCAACACAGCAGATGGGTCTTCGCGAAATCTCACCAGCCGCCTCGGCGTGGCGGTGCATAACGAACAACACGACGCGCCGAGCCCTGCCGCGCCATACGGCACCGGCGGCTGGACTAGCGACAGCGCCTCCGCGCTGATCTACGACCGGTTCGATGTCTGGCAGATCTTTGTTGGTGGCCGCCCTGCGCGTAACTTGACCAATGCCGAAGGTAGGAAGACGAAGACGCGACTGGTCGTGCAGCGCATCGACCCGGTAGATGAGGATGACGACGAGCGCGGCATCGACGTCAAAAAGCCGCTGACCTTGCGCGGCGAGAGTGAAGAGACCCGCGCCAGCGGATTCTTCAGAACGACATTTGCCGCCAACGCGGTACTACAGAAACTTGTTTGGGGAGACCGTGCGCACCGCTATCTCGGTCGTGCCCGCGAAGCCGATGTGTTGCTGACGGTGATGTCGCGTTTCGATGTGTTCCCAGATATACAGACCAGCGACGCAAGCTTCACCAATCTCACGAAGGTGACTGAACTGAGTAAGCAAACTGCACCCTTCACTTGGGGCACGAGTGAGCTCATGAACTTCAAGAATGCCAAAGGTGTTGCGCTCAAGGCAGGCCTCTACAAGCCGGAGAACTTTGACCCTAAGAAAAAATATCCGCTGATGGTCTATATCTACGAGCGGCTGTCGCAAAACGTCCATGCCTTCAGCAATCCTGCGCCAAGCCAGAACGTAAACCCGGCGCTGTATGTCAGCAACGGGTATGTGCTGTTGATGCCCGACATTGCCTACACCATCGGCTACCCGGGCAAAAGCGCCTTGGATGCCGTGCTGCCTGCCATCGACACCCTCGTCAAACAAGGTTTCATCGATGAGAAATCCATCGGCATCCAAGGCCACTCGTGGGGCGGCTATCAGATCGCGTGGATGGTCACGCAAACCAATCGCTTCCGCGCGGCCGAGGCTGGCGCGCCGGTTGGCAATATGACGAGCGCCTACTCGGGCATACGCTGGGGCTCTGGTTTGCCGCGGCAATTCCAGTACGAGCAGCAGCAGAGTCGGATTGGCCCATCACTACAATCCGCGCCGAATCTGTATATCGAAAATTCGCCCGTGTTTCACATCAAGAAGGTCAAGACGCCGCTCTTAATCATTGCCAACGACGCCGACGACGCAGTGCCTTGGTATCAAGGCATTGAACTCTTTCTCGCGCTTCGCCGCTACGAAAAAGAGGCCTATTTGTTCAACTACAACGGTCAACTGCACGGCCTACGTCGGCGCGCGGACCAACGGGATTTTTCGCTACGCACCCTCCAGTACTTCAATCATTTCCTGAAGGGGGCCGCCGCGCCGGAATGGATGACTAAGGGCATTCCGTTCATTGATCGCGAGGAGGAGAAGGAGAAGTTTGGCAAGCTAGCTCCACAGAGTGTGGCGGCGTCTACAAACCCAACGTCTGACTAGCACTTTGCGGCTGAGTTTGTCGCAAACCTGTGTGGGAACAAGAGCGAAAAAAGCGGAAGCAAAACGTAAACTCGATCAACGGAACCCCACACACGCAGGTTGAAGATGCCCGAAAGATCGGCCAATAACCCCGCTCGACAATTCGTCGTTGAGCTAATGAAGTGTCTCGATGACCGAGGCGGCACCGAAGTCAGACTTCAAGTTCACTCGCCTCCAGTCCTCATCATGGGTGACACGGTACAGAATCTTTCGAGCACCCCGATGGACGCGGCGCAGCTTTTCGAAATAGCCGCCGCCATTTTGCCCAAGGGCCAAGAACAAAGCTGGGCCGCACTGGACCAGTGCGAGTTCGACATGTACCCACACGCCACGAGACCTCTGCTCAATCCTTCCTTCCGCGTGACCTTGACACGGTCTAGCGTTGATAAAGCTACCTCTATTGCAATCCATCGAATACGCACACTGCCTTGATCGTGGTCGCGATTTCATTTTTGAGCATGAGGGCAGTGGTCAACTTACGGTACCCACCTAGCGTCGCATCGACGAACTGGCATCGTCCAAAAAAAGCCCGCCGAACGCTGTTGGGCGGGCCTTTTTTCTTCGCCACTAGGCCTATCCGAGTGAATCCCTCAAGAAGCCTCGCATATCTGCCGCCATCTTGGTCAGCGACGGCGCGTGGATGTACATCATGTGTCCAGCCTCGTAGTAATGCCGCGAAATGTTTTTGGCAATCGTTGGGTCGAGCGACAGATGATTCATCGTGTAGTCAGAGGCGAAGTGCGGCGTGGCCAAATCGAAATAGCCATTTCCAACATACACCTTCAAGTGCGGATTCATGTTCATCGCTTTGCGCAAGGTCTCGCCGACACTGACATAGCGGTTCGCATAATCCTTCCAGCCCCACGTCAGATAGAGCCCCGACAAGACCCGATAGTCGAGGTCGGTTTCAAACTTGAGCGTGCGGCGCAGGTAGTCATTCAGCGTGGTCGCAAACGCACCGCCAATCGCGGCGTGTGCCGGATCGAACTCGAACTGCTCGCCCGCGCTGTCGCGGTCGCGTGCGGTGAAGCGGCTGTCCAGTCGGCCCACCGTTTTTCCTTCGTCGCGCAGCAGTTGTTTGCAGAATCGATGAATATGTACGCGTAGCTTTGTCGATTTCACATACGCCACCGAAAGCCCGGTGTAACGCGCCACTTTTTCCGCTATAGCGTCGAATGCCTTTGGTGTCAGGCTGTCTCCCTGAAACAGCGCTTGGGCATATTCAGCTGAGGCAAAAGCCTCAACTTCCTTCATCAAACTGGCGAGCGATTTCTTTTGCAAATCCGCCGCTAGTTTTTTATGCGTCCACGCGCTGGCCGCGTAGGTCGGCAGGTACAGCATCGGCGGCATATCGTTGCCGTGATCGAAACGAATGGTCTGGAAATCCAACGCGACCGAAATCAGATACAGCCCATTGATATACATGCCGTACTTTTCTTGTAGCAGGCCCGCCAGTCCGCAGGCACGCGTGGTGCCATAGCTCTCGCCGGCAATAAATTTCGGGCTCGCCCAGCGCTCGTTGCGCGAGACGAACAACCGGATGAACGCCCCGACGCTGTCGAGATCGCGCTGGTATTCGTGGAATTCTTTGGTCTTTTCGCCCTCGACCATGCGCGAGTAACCGGTGCCTACCGGGTCGATAAACACCAAATCAGCATCGGACAGCATCGAGAAATCATTGTCGATCAGCTGATACGGCGGCAGGCCGGCATTACCATCGCGATCCAACGCCACGCGCTTCGGGCCGATCAGCCCGAGGTGCAGCCAAACCGACGCCGAGCCCGGACCGCCGTTGAAGCAGAACATGATTGGCCGCTTGGCGGGGTCCTTCACGACATCCTTGATGTAGGCGGTGAAGAACATTGCTGAGGTCGGCTTTTGGCCGAGATGCTCGCCGTCTTTATCGTGCTCCTCGTGCATCACCCAGGTGCCGCAGGTGGCGGTGTAGGTGAGCGTCTTGCCGTTGATGCGGGTCGTGTGGCGGGTGCTTACCACCTGATCTTTGAATTCAGGCCGCTCTGCTGTAGGAGTTGCGCTATTTTCAGCCGCGCCCAGCGCTTTTTGGTCGTTTTTCATGGCTTTACTTTAGCAGAGCTAACCCGTTGCTTTATCTGGCTTTTTTGGGCATAATCGTGGGTTCCATCACACTTGTTCGAATAGAGGTTCACTGCCTGTGAACCCTTTACGAAAAGAAAGGCAAGCAAAACCATGAAAGCCGAAGTTCATCCCGCATACCGCGAAGTCATCTTTTTCGACTCATCGTGCGATTTCAAATTCCTGACCAAGACGACTGCCGATACCAAAGGCAAAGAAAAAATGAAATGGACAGACGGCAACGAGTATCCCGTCATCCGTATCGAGGTTTCGTCCGAGTCACACCCGTTCTACACCGGCAAGCACAAGATCATGGACACAGCCGGCCGTATTGACAAATTCAAGCAGCGTTATTCGAAGACCAGCGCAGGCAAGTAATCTGCGTTCAAATTGCTCTAACGACATCGCAACGACGCACAGCAAAAGGCAACCATCGTGGTTGCCTTTTGCTTTACTGATGCGCCGCGTTGTACTTTCCGAAACGGCGTGCTGTATTCGCCGGCTGGGCGACAGCAGCAGCGTAAAATTGAGCGCAGCCCATTACAGAGACAACGGATGAACTTAATGGATAACAGACTCTCTTTCGTCGCACTCCTCACGTCGCTGCTTTTGCTTGGCGGCTGCGCAACGTCGACCAATCCGGTATCGGGTCGGGTCGACCGCGGATTGATGTCCGAGCAAGAAGAAATTTCCTCGGGGCGGCAGATTCATCAAGAGGTTCTGAAACAATACACGCCCTACAAGAACGCAGCCCTGCAAACCTACGTCAGTGCCGTCGGCCAAAAGCTCGCCGCACAGAGTCATCGCAACAACCTGCCGTGGACGTTCACCGTCGTCGATAGCGATGACATCAACGCCTTCGCGGTACAAGGCGGTTTCATTTATGTCACCCGTGGGCTGATGGCGTATCTCGATTCCGAAGCCGAACTGGCCGGTGTGCTTGGTCACGAGATTGGTCACGTGACGGCCCGGCACGGCGCACGCGCCGCGCGTGACCAACAGATTGCTGCTGGCACGCAACTGCTCGGCACATTGTTGGGCGCGTATTTGGGCGGCGAGAGTGGCGCGAACCTCGGCGGCCAACTCACCGGCGGGTATGCACAGGCAGGCTTCCTGCTCCCGCGCAGTCGCGAACACGAACTACAAGCAGATCAGCTCGGCGCCGAGTATATGCAACGCACCGGTTACAACCCGGATATTCTCGAGAAGGTCATTGCCGTTCTCAAGGCGCAAGAGACGTACGCCGCAGAGGATGCGCGCGCCGCCGGCCGCAACGCCGATTCGACGCCGAACTGGATGCGTACCCACCCATCCAATGACCAACGTCTGACCGAAATAAGGCGCATCGCCGATCAGTACAGCGGCAAGTATCAGGACGCCGGTCGCAATCGCTACCTGGCAGCGATCAATGGTATGACCTTCGGCGATAGCCGCGAACAGGGGGTGACACGCGGCCAGAGCTTCTACCATGAGCCGCTCGGCTTCACACTACGTGCACCAGCCGGGTGGTCGTTTCAGAATGGCGAGAGTGAGCTGAGTATTGTTGCCGATAACATGCAAGCGGCGGTCGCCATGCGCCCCTCTCCGAATTCGCGCGGCGACCATAACGCCGCCATTCGTACGCTATTGCAACCAGACCAAGGACGTACCGAGCCGCTCACCATCAACGGCTTGCGTGCCACTAATTTTATCGGCGCAAAACAAGGCCGCGCGATCAGCGCGACGGTGATCACGCTGAACAACGCCGACTATGTGTTTAGCAAGTTGCAAAAGGCTAGCTCGAACAGTACCTACGATCAGGTTCTGCGTGACATCGTGGCGTCCTTCCGGGCGATAGCCCCGGCGGACGTGGCAAACGCAAAACCGTATGTGCTGCGTACCGTTGCGCTGCCGCGAACCTCATCACCGTTCGCCGACCTTGCGCGCGATTTCAACCGTATCGCGCCCCAGTACCGAAATGCCGAAGCGCAGCTGCGTTTGCTGAACCAAGTGTACCCGCAGGGCAACATTGCCGCCGGACAAATGGTCAAAACAATTCAGTAGCCAACCAGAACAATATTCGTGAATTCACGTATCAGCGACCTCGACAAGCCGGACTCCAGGTTTTCAGACACGCTGAAACGCCCGATCGTGTTTGACGGTACCGCGACGCCTGTCAAGACGGCGCTCTTCCTGATCATTTGTGCCGCTTGGTTGCTGCCCGGCCTGATTGGCCACGACCCGTGGAAGCCGGATGAGGCGATCGCCATGGGCATCGTGTATTCGATGCTCAACGAGCCCGGCTGGCATGCTTGGTTGGTACCGCACATCGCTGGTGCCACCAACAATGGCTACCCACCGCTGTACTACTGGGTGGCAGCGCTTTCCGCCAAGCTATTTTCGTCGTTGCTTGCGCCGCACGATGGCGCGCGGCTGGCCAGCGGCGTGTTCATGGCGGTGACGTTGCTCTATTTGTACAAAGCGGCCAACAAGCTGTTCGATGAGCGGGCAGGCCGTATTGCCGTGGCGCTGATGATCGGCTCGCTAGGGCTGTTACTGCGTGCACACGAATTGAATCCGGAGATTGCCGGGTTGGCGGGTATGTCAGTTGCCATCTATAGTCTGACGCGCATCCGCTTCGAGGCACGCAAGGCGGGCATCACGGCCGGTGCTGGCCTGGTCATCATTTTGTTGTCTGTCGGTATCGTCCAGGCGCTGGTCGTTCCATTGGCTGCGCTGACGATAATGGCGATACTCAACGATTGGCGGAATGTCGCGTTTCGCCGCGGCATCTTCACACTGGCCACGGTGTTAGTGGTGGGCGCGTGCATTTATCCTGCTGTGCTTGCCACGCTGGGCTATCTCACGCCCGCGCTTTGGCAGAGTGCGATTTTGGGCACGCCGATTTTCGAG
>JAYVUH010000273.1:0-5195 GCA_043788115.1 Burkholderiales bacterium | reverse complement strand
GCACCTTTTCCTTGCAGTGCGGGCATAACGTGCGCACCAGTCGTTGTGCCATGACGCCCAACACCGTCGAGTTGAACAAATAGGCTGGCACACCGAGGTCAAGCAAGCGCGTGACGGCGGTCGGCGCATCGTTGGTATGCAGGCTGGATAGAACCAGATGGCCCGTCAGAGCCGATTGAATCGCCATTTCGGCGGTCGCGAGATCGCGAATCTCACCAACCATGATGATGTCCGGATCCTGCCGCATCAGCGCACGCAAACCTTCGGCAAATCCCAGATCGATATTGGTTTGCACTTGCATCTGATTAAACGCCGGCTCCACCATCTCGATCGGATCTTCAATCGTGCAGACGTTGACCTCCGGCGTCGCGAGTTGCTTAAGTGTAGTGTAGAGCGTGGTGGTCTTGCCAGAGCCCGTGGGGCCGGTCACCAGCACGATGCCGCCCGGATGCTTGATCAACTCTTGCCATTTAGCGTCGTCCTCCTGCGTAAAGCCGAGTTCACTAAAGTCGCGCACCAGCACTTCCGGGTCGAAGACGCGCATGACCAGCTTTTCACCGTGCGCGGTCGGCAGCGTGGAGAGCCGTAGTTCGATTTCCATACCGTCCTGCGTACGCGTCTTGATACGGCCATCTTGCGGACGCCGTTTTTCAACCACGTCCATGCGCCCAAGAATCTTGATACGCGCGGTTACCGCCGTCGCCACCGACGACGGCATTTGATAGACCTCGTGCAGCACGCCGTCAATACGAAAACGCACTGCCGCCGTTTCACGGCGAGGCTCAAGATGAATATCCGAGGCGCGTTGGTCGAATGCGTACTGCCAGAGCCAGTCAACAAGCACAACAATATGGTGATCGTTGGCATCGAGCGTGCGGCCGCTCTTGCCCATCTCGACCAACTGCTCAAAATTATTCAGCCCGACATTGCCGACGCCAGCTTTTTCGGCACGCTTAACTGAGCGCGACAGGTTATAGAACTCGCCGATGTAGCGCGTGATTTCTTGTGGATTGGCCAACACCACCGTAAAGGACAAGCGCAACATCTCGCCCAAATCCTTTTGCCAAGACGTTATATATGGCTCGGCGGTCGCAATCACAGCGGTCTTGCCGCGTACTTCCACCGGCAGAATATTGCGCTTGGCGGCGTAGTCAGACGACATCACGTCGGTGACGGCGCGCATGTCCACTTTTAGCGGATCGATATGGTAGTAGGGCAAGCCGACGCGGCCGGCCAGCCATTCCGTCAGCGAGGCAATATCCAAGCTGCGGTGCGGCGCTTTGGCAGACTTAATTTTGGCTGCCGAGAGGGCCACTAGTGGATGGGCGTCGCTGCCGTTGGCGCGGTATTCCTTGAAGATGTGATCGGCATCCGCTTGGTTAACCAAGCCATCCCCCACCAAGCCATCGATCACCTCCTTAAAGGTGAGCCGTCGCTCGGGCGCGTTGCCGCGCTCTGAGACGGGAACAAGCTTAGGCGCTTCTATCTTTGTCGCGGGAGTGGCCATGACGGTCAGTGGTTTTGGTTAGTTTAACCGAGAGTGTTTTGCAGCGGCGGAAGAGTTTGCAGGTGATCTCAGTATCTGAGACTTCGGCGACCATCCGAGCATTGAGTCATGGCGTCAAGCCTGCGGTTTCCATGCGCGAGTAACCTCGACCGTCGCAGGAGACCAGCATGGACCGTCCTTTATCCAATTGTCCAACATTGCGTCACATGAACGTGAAAAGACGCGGGGCTAGCGGCGGACACCGCACTACCAAATCCACCACACGTTATCCCCCGAAGCGTAGTCGTTTGGTTTACCGTAGACCGATTCGCGCCGCTTCAATACCAAGCTGCCGGTGCCATCATGGCGGGCCTGATCGCGCGCAACCGCCAGGGTCTGCCAGGACGGGGCGCGCACCACGTCCGCCAGCTGGATGAGCGGCTTCTCAGCAACGCCAAGCACCATGCTGTAAACGACCTCGTGGAGCTTGCTGCGGCGTGCATGCAGCGGTCGTCCGCGCCAGTCAACGCCCGACAATTCGAGCAGATCGTAGGCGATCATGACAAATGAAGCCACCACGTGGTTTCCTCGAACCGCAACCAACTCGCCGTCTAGAACGCCGTCCGCTAGGCGCGCGGCCGAGGCCACCAGTCCGGGGAACTGCGCCGATATCGAAGCGCCTTCGTACGACCACAGGAAAATCTGCCCGTCGCGCTTGGCGAGTTGAACACGAAGACCGTTGCAGAGCCGCTCTGCCTGCCAGTCGTGGAGGTCACCGAGTCGCTCCGGTGCCCCCGCAAGTGGTCGCATTTCGTGGAATTGATAGGGAGCTTCGGCCGAGTCAAGGACGATCACGTCGGCATCCTGCCTGACGGCTGCGCTGGTCGCAATGATGCAAACGGGAGTTCCATGTCGAAATTTTATCCGAGCTTCCTTTAAAAAGTCCGCCCCGCCTAGGGCACAACCCGCGCTGCTGCGGGTGACGGTCACTATAATGAATCAACCGTGGCAATTGCTGACCACGACCAAACCGAAACGCACGAATCAATGACAAAACCCCGAGACACGCCTGCCTGGCAGGCATTAGTCGAATCGGCGGCCAACGCCGCAGCCGGCGGCGAGGATAGCGCCGTGCCGGCCTTTTCCACACTCGCAGCCGCTTGTGGCATCACCCTCGACCTGTCCCGACAGCGCGTCCCAAAGCGTGCGCTAGCTGCTCTCGATGATCTGACGACAGCGCTCCAGCTTGCCGACAAAGCCCACGAGCTGGTGGCCGGTCGCGCGATCAACAGCACGGAGCAAAGGGCGGTGCTGCACACCATCTCACGCACACCGGCCGGTGCTGAAGCCGCCGACATCCGAGTGATCGAAACACTGTCCGCGCTGGAAGCGTTCACCGAGGCCGTTCGCCAGGGACGCAAAGCCGGACGCAGCGTCGCAGATCATCGTTATACGGATGTTGTCGTCATCGGTATCGGCGGCTCTGCACTCGGCCCGCAGTTGGCGGTCACTGGCTTGGCGCGCTTCGCGGACGGTCCGCGCATTCATTTCTTGAGCAACATTGATGGCGGCGCATTTGACGACATCACCGACGCTCTGTCACCGCTCACGACGCTGGTGGTGGTGATCTCGAAAACGTTCACGACAGAAGAAACAACCATCAATGCTGAGGCGGTGCGCGTCTGGCTGGAAGCGGGCACGGGTAGCGGCGCCTTTCCCCACCAGTTCGTGGCGATCACCGCAAACCCGGACGAGGCGCAGCGCCGCGGTTACCAGCCACATACCACGTTTGCATTCGACGTCGGTGTCGGCGGGCGCTTTTCGATGTGGTCGGCCGTCGGTCTGCCGGTCGCGCTGTCCATCGGCTTTTGCCACTTCCGCGCCATGCTGGACGGTGCGCACGCAATGGATCAACACTTTGCCAGCGCGCCGTTTTCACGGAATCTACCCATGCTGCTCGCCGCCGTGGGCGTGTGGAACCGGAACTTTGAAGGTATCGCTGCGCACGCGGTGCTTCCCTATGCAGAACGCCTGTCATTACTGCCAAAACACCTGCAACAGCTGGAGATGGAGTCCAACGGCAAGTCGGTAGACCTCGACGGTAGCGTGATCGACTACCCAACTTGCCCAGTAATCTTTGGAGAAGCCGGCACCAACGGTCAGCATTCGTTTCACCAATTGCTGCACCAGGGCACCGACATCATCTCCAGCGATATCGTGATCGTACGTGAGCGCGAAGGCCGCTCGGCGTCGCAGCATGAACGGCTGCTCGCGAATGCGTTCGCGCAAGCCAACGCCTTCTGGGAGGGAAACCATGACGATGGCGTCGCGTCACATCGGATTCACCATGGCAGGCGGCCGGTGACGCTGATTGAGCTCGAGCGACTTGATCCGTTTCATCTAGGCGCGCTGATCGCACTTTACGAGCACAAGGTGTTTTCGCAGGGCGTCATGTGGCACGTGAATAGCTTTGACCAATGGGGTGTGGAGCTGGGGAAAATGATCGCCAAGCGCCTGTTGCCCAACGTGGTGAAGACAATCGCGACCACGCCACCTGGTCAATCCCTCTGTTCGCAGTTCGTGGTTGGCGGCCTCACCAAGTGATATCGCGCACATGAAGAACGCAGCCGGACTCCTCAACGCACTCGACGAGCTCATCTTCGAATTGAGTTTGGATGGTATCGTCGTCGCCGCTCTGCCAGCGGCGCGTGCCATGATGGGAAGTACCACAGCGGGCCAAAAGACCGAAGACCCGCCCGCGGATTTCGCCTTCTTGTCGATGGTCGCCGCGCGCGACCGCACGCGATTCGAACAAGCGTTCAAGCGTGTTGCCGACGCCAAAACCAGTTCGCATAGACTAGAACTCAGCGTCATGGTCGACTCGTCGTCGTCAGCTGAGGTACTGCCGATGGAGGCCAAGCTCGGCGCGATCGTGGCGGCCAATGGCAAGCCCATCGGTGTCGCGGTCTGGCTGCGCGATCTTTCGCTGGAAAAGGCTACCGAGGCGGCGGCGAATGTACAAGGCACCCACCTGCTCGATCTGGTGGAAAATGTCACCGACGCCTGCGTCGTCGAAAGCGCCGACGGCAGTATCGAGATGCTCAATGACGCATTTTGTCGTCTGTTCGAAATTCGCGAAGCGCCACAATCCCTCGTTGGCACCAGCTGCGCCGCGCTGTTCGAAATGGCTTCGCATGCCACCGATCGAAGGATTGGTCCACTATATTTTCCGCTCGATACAAAGACTGGTAGCAACCAGCGTGACGAACTTGAGTTTCAGCTAGTCTCCGGCGAATCCGTCGGGCAGGCGTCCCTTGCGGTGGATGGGGATCTCGACATCGCCGGACGTTTGCATTTGTTTCACCTGGTCGCGCCACGCGACGTTGCCGCCACCACGACGGGACCGTCTGCGACCACTGTTGCCCACCAGATGGCATTGATCGAGAAAATTGCCCGCGACATTGGCGTTGTCTACGAGTCCGCCGGACGCGCGGCCCACCGCGCCGAGCAAATCGATATGGCCGGCCAATCGCTCGAACGCCTCCGGCGCGTTGAATCGGCCGCAAGTAGCGCCCTCGATTCGGTTGCCGGATTACTCGATTTCGCACGCATCGAAGGTGCCTCCGTAACGCTCGACGCCGCGCCGTTCATGCTGCGCGAGAGTATCGCCAAGATGATTTCCGGTGTCATTTGGCTAGCCGAAGGGCGC
>JAYVUH010000272.1:0-3496 GCA_043788115.1 Burkholderiales bacterium | reverse complement strand
TTGAGTCCAGCGGCGTCGTCCAACTCAAGAATAGACAATGCCCCCTGTACCTGCGCGAACAATGGCGCAAGCGTAACCAGTTCAGTAATCTTGACCGGGTCACGAAAGAAGTTATCAAGTGCACCTTCGATCGCGGTAAGATTGACTTGCACTTCCTGGCCGACCTGAAATATCAGTAAGCGCTCTTGCGCACGGCGGCTGATGTCATCCATACCTGCTGCTGCTGATGACTCAAGTGGTGGCAGTGCTGTGCCGGACATCGCGCCTTTGATTCGCGCAGTAACGCCTGCCGCCTGGGCTGAAAATTCACTCCGGAGCTTGAAGTAATTTTCAAGTGACGATTCGACAAAAAGAAGAGCCGTGGCAACCTCGAGGGCCTGAGATTCATTCGGCGGCGCGCCGGTTTTCTTCAGGTGTGGGCCTACCAAACTTATCACGCGCAAAAGTTCGCCTAGGCCGGTGTTCGGCTGCTGTGCTCGCCCTAGCATTTCGCCCTGGGCAATGAACGAATCGAGAGCTGTGCGATTGCCACTGGTGAAACGCAGCCACTGATCTTTAGCCGATTGCACCTGGTCGCGAAGACCGCGAATCATCGACTTCAGAACATCATCATCTGCGGAAGCGCCGCCAATGGGGCTGGCGAGCAACTCGTCAAGGCGGTAAATAGTGCGGATGGACTGGACGCGGCTCGATCGTGCTTTAGACTTTCCGATCACCAGCAGCAGATCGCGAAAGAGTCTTTCCGGGACTTTCTGGACGCCTTCAATGAGCGCTTTAATTTGCTGGTCGATCTTGCCAAACAACTGCACTGCGAGCGCCGCCGAGTCGGTTGGATCTGCCGCCACAGCATCGAAAAAACCACTAGCCGTATACCAGAATGATCTGGATGGCGAGGTGACCTGCAGCGCCTCAATTGCAAGCGTCGCGTTGCGCATATCGCGCGAACCAGCAACGTAGTCTTTGTCCTTGAGCAATTTTAACAACCCGGCCTGATAGAGGCCGCGTCTTTGTTTGATGGCTTCTACCAACATCTCACTCTTTGGCAGCGCAACCGTATCCTCAGGTAACGGTACAGACAGCGTCAGGTCGGGGGCGAACAGATCACTTTCGGTCGCATCGTTCGCGCCGCGTGCGCGGTTGAGCTGGACGTAGGACGCGGCCAGCACCATTGGTCGGTCAGGCTCCCCATCCATCAAACTATTCAGATAGTTCGAGAGTTGGTTGGAAGCACGTTTTACAACCCGAATACGATCGCCGAGCGCGGTCCGCACACCAGGTGTATCGAACGTCGCAACCAAAGCTTCAATTTCTTCATTGAACCTGGTCGCTGCACCAAGACCGACCATCGACAGCGCGCCGGTCACCTGGTGCAACTGGGTCGCGATCTGCTTGATCGCGCGAGCGTTAGAGGTGTCGGCTGCAAGCGCATCTAGACTGGTACGCGCTTCGGTCAGCGAGTGCTCAATTTCGGTTCGCACCCACGATAGTGGGCCGATATCGAAGCTGGAAGTCGGGCTAGCAGACATGGGGCGCGATCTATCCGAATCGGAGGTTAGCAATAGGAAGTTGCAATCGAGCTGGCGACAAAGTGAAGTGCTAGCAAGCGGTTACAGCTTGAAGCCCGACACGGAAGCCTTGAGGTCGGATGCAACTTCTGCCAGCTCTTTAATCGAGGAGGCCGTCTGCTGCGTACCCGCCGTTGTTTGCCGGTTAATTTCCAGAATGTCCTGCATGTTTCTAGCCACCTTGCTGGCGGATGTCGCCTGCAGCTGGGTGTCGGAAGAAATCTTTTGAATGAGGTCAGCGAGAACCTTCGTCACCGAGTCGATTTCGCTCAATGCCTGTCCGGCAGCATCGGACAGTTTCGCGCCTTCCACCACGCCGGTCGTGGACTTTTCCATAGCGGCAACCGCATCTTGTGTATCCGCCTGAATGGTCTTCACGATCGCGCCGATCTGCTTGGTCGCCTCGGCGGAACGCTCAGCCAGCCGTTGTACCTCTTCCGCAACCACGGAGAAGCCGCGGCCCGCCTCACCAGCAGATGCCGCTTGAATTGCTGCGTTCAGCGCTAGCACGTTGGTCTGTTCCGTAATGTCTGAAATCAGCTCCACGATCTCGCCGATCTCTTGCGACGACTCGCCAAGCCGTTTGATCCGTTTTGAAGTTTCCTGAATCTGATCGCGAATCTCATTCATGCCCGAAATAGAGTTCTGCACCGCAAGGCGCCCCTTGTCCGCAGCGGCCAGAGAACGCATAGCAACCTTGGACGACTCTTCGGCATTTCCAGACACTGATGAGAGCGTGTCGGCCACAACCAACACCTGCTCGGTAGTGTCCTGAATTTCCTTCGACTGTCTTTCGGCAGCGTCGAGCAACTGAACCGAAACGGCCTGCGCCTGTTGGGATTTTGCCGACACCTGCGTCGACGCACTATTGACACCTGTGACCAGAGTACGCAACTCGTCGATAGTGTAATTCATCGAGTCCGCGATCGCGCCAGTGATGTCTTCGGTAACTTTTGCACGAATGGTCAAGTCGCCATCAGCCAAGTCGCCCATCTCGTTGAGCAGTCGTAGAATGGCTTCTTGGTTCCGTTTGTTTTCAAGGTCTGAATCGGCAGCGCGCTTGCGCTCGTTTGACAAGAAAAGAACACCCATCAGCGCCAGCGCGGTGATCATTAGCACGCCTCCGACGATCGCTGCCACTAGGAAAGATGTGTTCTGTTCGACACCGAAGGCGCCTTGCATCTGTTCAACGTTTGACAGCAATTGCTCGGAGCCCTGCTGCAAGGAGCGACCAGATTGGCGTGCAGAAACAAGTTTTTGAACGTTGTTCAAAATCGGTTGGACGTTTTCTTCAAAGATGTTGAACGCTTCACGTAGCTTGCCTACGCGCCCTTTGTTCTCGCCGCCCACGCTGCTGATACCCAACGACTCGGAGCCAGTTTCAAGCGCTTTGACCAAGTCGCGGAAATCATTGGTGTCTTTACCCATCTGGAAGGGAACCTCTGGGTCAATTACCTCGGCACCAAGGATCTCGGCCGCTGCGCGACCCAAGCGTTCAGCCAAAAAGGTCAGCCGGTTGATTTTCAGGACTTGCACCGGCGCTGTGCCCCCTTGCTGCAAGGCAACCGTGAGCTGCTGCGAAATGCCTGCGAGCTCCTCTGAGTTCGCGCGCACCTGCGTCGTGTTTCGGCTCAAGTTGGTCAAGTCAGTCTTGGCGGCGAGAATCGAGGTCGCCGCAGCCGATGCATCGCTGAACCGCTTGGTGAGTTCGGTCAGTCGCGAAGTCAACTCTTCCGATTGTCGGGCCGATGGCACAGTCGTATTGAACGCGAAGCCGCCATCATTGAGTACATCCAGATAGCGCTGAAATTCATCTCGGCTGTCGTTGAGTTGGGGGAATGCAGAAACATCACCTCGCGCCGCGAGTCCGGCAGATTTTGCGAGTCGCTGCGTATGGAACTGCAATTGTGACGCTATGTTGGTGTATGTCG
>JAYVUH010000271.1:0-3211 GCA_043788115.1 Burkholderiales bacterium | reverse complement strand
GCGGTGATGTCCTGCAAGCCAGGGTAGCAAAACGGGTCGGTATGCGCATGGTGCCGGTAGTGGCACATCAGCGTCCCGGTGGAACGCGATGGGTGATAGAACTCAGCGCGTCGAAAACCATAGTCGATCCAAAGCATAACCCCGGCTTGCAGACACGCGCTAACCGCGCCGGCCAGCGCGGCCGCTTGCGGCGAAAACTCGGTGAGATAGCCTTCCGGTGGCGCGTGTGCGAAGACATCACGGTTGACGGTATCGACCATGGACTGCACATCAGGAGTTAGCGCCGGTAAGTCCTGCCAGACGAAGGTATCGTCCTTCAGCGCCACACCGCGCTCGAAAATCCGGCCCGAACCGAACGACACCAGATGCACCGGCACTACGTCGAGCACTTCATTGGCCACAATGGCGCCGACAAACGATGTCGGGAGAGACGTCAGCCACTCACATCGCGAGAATAGGTGTGGCGGCAACGTCGCCAGTCGCTCTTGTTGACGCCGCTTGAGGTCGGCCGAAACCTCGAGCAACAGATATTTTTCCGGAAGGGCCCCCAAACCATCGAGCGCTTGCAACATGTCGACGGCGAGCTTGCCGGAGCCTGGACCGAGCTCCAACAGACTGCCGCGTGAGTCATGTAGCGTCGGCGCGATGCTGCGCGCAACGCACTCGCCAAACATCGATGAGAGCTCAGGTGCGGTGACAAAATCCCCTGCATCGCCAAACTTGCGCGCGCCGGCGGCGTAGTAGCCGAGCCCGGGAGCATAGAGCGCGCGATCCATAAAGCGCGCAAACGACAGCCAGCCGTTATTCGCGCGGATTTCCTCAGCGAGCATGGCGCGGCAGCGTGCGCTGTGTTGCAGGGCGTCCTCTCCAGGCATGGGAAACCCGCTGGCGGTAGTTTGATTGGCGATTCGCAAGTGCGGCAAGTAGCGTCAGCTAAAATACGATTATGTCAGCGAGTCCTCCCAAATCTTCCGATAGCACACCAAAAGCGGTGTTTATCACCGGTGCCGCCAAGCGCGTCGGTGCCGCCATCGCCCGCAGCGTACACACAGCCGGGTGTAACGTCATCATCCACTGCAACCACTCAAAAGCAGACGCCGACCTGTTGGCCAAAGCCTTTAATGCAATACGAGCGAAGTCTGCTTCAGTCGTTCAGGGCGACCTACTCGCTGATAACGCCTTGAAGGGCTTGGTCAACCAGGCGTTCTCATGCTTCGGAAGACTCGATGGATTGGTCAACAACGCCTCCACTTTCCGTGCCACACCGATGGGTGCCATCGACGAAGATGATTGGCTCGACCTGATGGGATCGAACCTCAAAGCACCGATGTTCCTCTCGCAAGCCGCCGCGCCTTATTTGCGTCAGACGCACGGCGCCATCGTCAACATCATCGATATTCACGTCGAGCGACCACTCAAGGACTTCGTGGTCTACAACGCCGCAAAGGCCGGGCTGGCCGGACTCACGCGCTCGCTATCGATCGACCTCGCGCCGGATGTACGTGTAAACGGCGTTTCTCCCGGTGCCATCGTCTGGCCGGACGACAGCGCCGACTACCCGCCTGCGGAACGCGAGCGGATCACGCAGCAAATTCCGCTCAAGCGCGTAGGCAGCGAAGACGACATTGCCGGCGCGGTCAAATTCCTGCTGCTCGATGCGCCGTATGTGACGGGCCAGATTCTTGCGGTCGACGGCGGCCGGTCTCACGCACTATGAGCGCCACCGCCATGAGTGCAACCGCCAGGCAAAAGCAGCAGGTTGAGCAGAACAAGCTCGCCAAGCGCTTGCGCCGCCAAGTCGGCGAAGCGATTGCCGATTTCAATATGATCGAAGCCAACGACCGCGTCATGGTCTGTCTGTCTGGTGGCAAAGACAGTTACGCGCTGTTGGACGTATTACTGGGCTTGCGAGAAAAGTCGCCCGTGCCGTTTACGTTAATCGCATTCAACCTCGACCAAAAGCACCCCGGCTATCCGGAGCACATCCTGCCGGACTACTTGACCGGTCTGGACATCCCGTTCCGCATTGAGCAGCAGGACACCTACTCGACGGTCAAGCGCGTCATCCCGGAGGGCAAGACCATGTGCTCGCTGTGCTCGCGACTGCGGCGCGGTGTGATTTATCGTGTCGCTGAGGAATTAGGGGCGTCCAAGATCGCATTGGGCCACCATCGCGACGACATCGTGCAGACGTTTTTTCTGAACGCTTTTTTTGGCTCACGGTTGAAATCCATGCCGCCCAAGCTGGTATCGGACAACGGCAAACACATCGTCATCCGGCCGCTCGCTTATGTCGAGGAGGGCGACCTCGAGGCCTATGCCGCGTGGAAGAATTTTCCGATCATTCCCTGCGATCTGTGCGGTTCGCAAGACAATTTGCAACGCCAGCAGGTCAAGCAGATGCTGCACGAGTGGGAGCGAAAGTTTCCCGGTCGTGTGGAGAATATTTTCCGGGCGCTGTGCAATGTTTCACCGTCTCACTTGCTCGACCGCAAGCTGTTTGATTTTGCCGGCCTCCAGGCGACCGGTCAGTCCGATCCAGAGGGCGACAAGGTGTTCGATATCGAAAGTCCGTCGCCCCCGGTAACTGCACAAGTCATCTCGTTCAAGTAGCGCCGCCGACAACATACTTTGGCAGTTCGTTGAAATTCGTAATGCTAAATCCGGGTGAACTCGTTGCGTACCATTTTCCCCTTTGGAAAAGGGGGAAATGGAGCACATGAAATCATGTGCCAAATGCGTATCGAAATTTCAACAAGCTATTAGACGGCGGTCGGCGTGACGTTACGGCGGCAGAACTTTACGGTGCCCCAAATGATGAGGGCAGGAACGGCCAGGAACGCGGCAACTGGTATGAGCGCCATTAGTACCCCGAACACTGCCGCCACCAATCCCATCAGCAACAGCATGGCGAACACGATGGCGAGGACGACGCCAGCGCCCGCCAGCGCGACCAGCACAACGACAAATGCCAACATCAACACGGGGATGGCAATCATCCAGCCGAGCACGGATTCAGAAAGGTCTTCGTCAAAGAAAATCAGTGAATGCTCGAGCGCATTGCTGCTGTGGAGTGAGGCAAGCAGCAGTGACACGCACACCAGCGTGATGGTCGCAATGAGTGCGAGCCAAAAAAGTTTTCTTGTGGTCGTGCTGTTCATCGTCAGGTCCCCTTGTTGGTTGCCAGTAAGTGATGCCAGCATTGTGCGGA
>JAYVUH010000270.1:0-29727 GCA_043788115.1 Burkholderiales bacterium | reverse complement strand
GCGGGCTCGCGCGACAGGACGGACGCGCGGTAACATGGCCGACATGATTCTCATCATCTACGCCCACCCCTACCCGCAGCATTCCCGCGCGAGTCGGGCGTTACTCTCGGCGGCCCGCGAGTTATCCGACGTGCAGGTGCGGTCGCTCTACGACATGTACCCGGATTTCGATATCGATGTCGACGCCGAGCAAGCGGCATTGCTGGATGCGAAGCTGGTCGTCTGGCTGCATCCGGTCTATTGGTACAGCGCGCCGGGGATGCTCAAGCACTGGTTTGACGTGGTGCTCGCGCGCGGCTGGGCGTACGGCACAGGCGGCGAGGCGCTAACGGGAAAACAGTGTTTGTGGGTGGCGACGACTGGCGGCACGCCGGAGACTTACACGTCAGATGGCGCGCATCACCGATCCTTCACCGACTTCGCTGCGCCGATCGAGCAGACCGCGCGCTTTTGCGGGATGCATTGGCTCGAACCATTCACGTTGCACGGCGCGCATGTCGTTTCAGACGCCGAGCTCGCGCAGGCCGCCGCCGCATTCCGCCAGCGCTTGATCGACTGGCAGCAACCGGAGGCTCCCGATGCTGGTTGATGCGCTAATCTATTTAGCCGCCGCCGTCATCTGCGTGCCGATTGCCCAGCGGTTCAAGCTGGGTGCGGTGCTCGGGTATCTGATCGCCGGCGCCATCATCGGCCCGTGGGGACTTAAGTTTGTTGGTGATGTCGAGTCGATCATGCACTTCTCAGAGTTCGGCGTGGTGCTGATGTTGTTTGTGATCGGACTTGAGCTTGAGCCGAAGCGGCTGATGGAAATGCGACGCAGCGTGTTTGGCGGCGGCGCGCTGCAAATCGGCTTGACCGGCGTGGCGCTCGGTGGCGTATGTCTGGCCGTCGGGTTGGGCTGGAAGGCGGCGCTGGTTGCGGGACTCGCGTTGGCGTTGTCTTCAACCGCGATCACGGTGGCGACGATGAATGAACGCAACTTCATGCCGACACCAACCGGGCAGGCTGGCTTTGCGATCCTGTTATTTCAGGACATCGCTGCGATTCCTTTGTTGGCGATCATTCCGCTGTTGGGGGTGGCGGCGGTGGCGGGCGCAGGTGCGGGCGCGGGTGATCCGGGCTGGCTACCGGCCGCGAAGGCGTTCGGCGCGATCGCGGCGGTGATTGTGGTGGGCCTGTATCTCACGCGCCCGTTGCTGCGCATGGTTGCCGCCACCGATCTGCGGGAGGTATTTACCGCCTTTGCGCTGCTGCTCGTGATCGGTATCGCGCAGTTGATGACCATGGCGGGACTGTCGATGGGGCTCGGCGCGTTTCTGGCGGGCGTGCTGTTGGCCAGTTCTGAATATCGCCACGCGCTGGAAACGGATATCGAGCCGTTCAAGGGCCTGCTACTCGGGCTGTTCTTTATCTCTGTAGGAATGGCAATCGACTTTGGTTTGCTTGGCAGCCAGCCGCTGTTGGTCATCGCGTTGCTGTCGGGCTTTCTCGCCATCAAGCTCATCACGCTGTGGATTACCGCGCGCATCATCGGCGTCACCTCGCGACAGCGTTGGCTATTCGCGATTTTGCTTTCACAGGGCGGCGAATTTGGTTTTGTAGTGTTTGGTGCCGCACAACTTGCTGGTGTGCTGTCGAAAGAGTGGGCGGCACTGCTGACCATGACGGTCGCCTTGTCCATGGCGACCACGCCGCTATTGCTGTTGCTGCACGATTGGTGGATGGCGCGCATCGAATGTGCGGCTGGCAATAAAGACGCCGCAGATGAAATCGACGAAAAAGAAGCGCGCGTCATCATCGCCGGCTTCGGTCGCTTTGGCCAGATCGTCGGTCGGCTGTTGTTCGCCAATGGCATCAAGGCGGTGGTGCTCGACCACGATCCCGATCAGATTGAAATGTTGCGCAAGTTTGGCAACAAGGTTTTTTATGGGGATGCGACGCGGCTCGATTTGTTACACGCCGCTGGCGCAAAACGCGCGACGCTTTTGATCAACGCAGTCGATGACGTTGAAGACAGCCTCGAGCTGACCGACATCGTGCGTAAGAACTTTCCCGCGTTGAAGATTTTGGCGCGGGCGCGCAATGTGACGCACTATGTCGAGCTGCGAAAACGCGGCGTCGAGATTGTAGAACGCGAAACGTTTGAGTCGGCGTTGTTGCTCGGGCGTCATGCGTTGGAAACGCTGGGGTTCGATCCGTTCCGCGCGCGTGACATGGCGACGATTTTTCGGCGGCACAATATCCGCGTCACCGAGGCGGCCATCGCTTTGTTCGATGACGACGAACGCTTGGTATCTGCGGCAAAGGCGGGCCGCGACGAGCTCGCTGAACAGTTCGCACGTGACCGCCAACAGTTTGAGAAAGAACACTCCTCGACCGGTTGGCATTGATTGTGCCTGCAACGTTGCAAGGTTCGCAAACGTGCTGCGACCAAGCCCATATTGATACGCCGATGACAAATTCGATTTCTAATTCATTGGTCCATTAATGATTCAAATTCAACACCAGTAGCCTGCAAGAAGCGCAGCGTAGTTCAGAGCAGAGCGGTCACCACACAAGGACCGTGCCGCATTGCCCCCGGCCTTAAGCATACCGGGGCTAAAGGCCGCTCTATGGCGGGCTGCTCCGCTAATAAGTGATTAATGGTTTGGAAATCGAATAACGTCGCGCACAAGAATGGGGTTTTGCTGTGAATCGATTTGCACAAGTCGCCGTGGCGGCGTTGGCGGCGTTGGTGGCATTGGTGGCGTTTGGCGCGGCAGCGTTTGCCGGGGCGCCCGCCAGCGGCATCGCTACCGCCATCAAGGGCTACGACCCGGTGGCCTATTTCACTAAGTCGGCGCCGGTGCTGGGAAATCAGGCATTCGCAGCGGAGTACGAAGGCCAACGCTATCTGTTCGCGTCTGCTGTAAATCGCGACGTTTTCATGAAGGAGCCTGACAAGTACGCGCCGCAATATGGCGGCTTTTGTGCCTATGGCGCGACGCGCGGCTACAAGGCCGCCGTCGATCCGGCGGCATTCACGGTTCGCGAGGGTAAGCTCTACCTTAACTACAGCGCCAAGGTGCAAAGCCTATGGGAAAAGGATATCCCGGGCTACATCAAGCGGGCCGATGAAAAATGGCCGGAGACGCGCAAGACGACAAAAGTGATCGAGTAAAAACAAAAACCCCAGCAAGGGCGGGCGTTTCCAAATGTTTTTGCCCCGAAACGCCCGCCCTTGCTGGGGTTTTAACTTTCAAGACCTTACTTCGGCGGCAGAATTTCTTTGGTAAACCAATCGTCGAGCATCGCTTTTTCGTAGCGCAGCGTTTCGCCGGCCGAATAGCGATTCAGGTGGCGCAAGTAGTTGAGATCTGTGACGCGCGCTTCGCCGGCTCTGAGTGTTTTGCCGTCGGTCTCGATGCGATAGCGCAGTTCGATCATCGGCCAGTCAGCGCCGCCACGCAGCACCCGTAGTTCGCTACCGGTACCCATCTTCGACGGTTCTAGACGGCCCGCTAGGTCGACGTCGAGCACTTCAACATTGAAATCTTGTCCGGCCGGTAACTTGGCGCCAAGTTTTTCAAAGTGCTGCTTCAGCGTTTTTAACACGTCCTCACGGTCGCTCAACATGAACGGCAGGTCAACGTACTGGTCAGCTTTGGTGAACGTGACCACCACTGCGGCGCTGGTGGTTGGCGAAAACGTGGTGAGAGCGACAAAAGCGAGTGCCGAGGCAACGCAAGCGCCGCGAATAGGGTTGTTCACGGGACATCCTTTCTCAAAAACGGTGTTGCTAACGATACACCCAAACAAGCGTCCAGCGTGGGCAACCTGTCGGGCGATGACGTCTGGGTTGGGTGTTGGTCGGCTCAGCGATTAGGGCCGATGAGATCCCAATGATTGCCGTATAGATCTTCAAATACGGCAACCGTTCCGTAGTCCGCTCGCGACGGAGGCCGTACCCAATGCACACCGGCGGCCGTCATGGCGGCATGATCCCGCCAGAAATCGTCTGTCGAAAGGAACAAGAACACGCGACCCCCAGACTGCCGCCCGACGGCCGCCAGTTGAGAATCCGAAGCGGCCTTCGCCAACAAAAAACAGGTTTTCGTTGCGCCCTTCGGCCTTACCCGCACCCAGCGTTTGCCTGGCTGCGTGGCGCTGAGATCGGTATCCTCGACCAGTTCGAATCCTAGCTTGGCTGTGTAGTAAGCGATCGCTTCATCGTAATCCCTTACCAACAGGGCTACTGCACTGAGATGCTGCGGCATTGCTAGCGGCGCTTAGCGAGCAGGCGAGACGCTTCGAGCGCAAAGTAGGTCAGGATACCGTCGGCACCAGCGCGTTTGAACGCCTGTAGCGATTCCATCATCACCAGGTCATGATCCAGCCAGCCGTTTTGCGCAGCCGCCTTCAACATCGCGTATTCGCCGGAGACTTGGTAGGCGAACGTCGGCGCGGCGAACGTGTCCTTGGCGCGCCGCACAATATCGAGATACGGCATGCCCGGCTTGACCATCACCATGTCCGCGCCTTCTTGCAAATCCAGCGCAATCTCACGTAGTGCTTCATCGCTGTTGGCCGGATCCATCTGATAGCTCTTCTTGTCAGACTTACCCAAGCTACCGACTGAACCAACGGCGTCGCGGAACGGCCCGTAGAATGCGCTCGCATATTTTGCTGAGTAGGCCATGATGGCCGTGTGGATGTGGCCACCTGCGTCCAGCGCAGCGCGGATCTGACCGATGCGGCCGTCCATCATGTCCGAGGGCGCGACAATGTCCACGCCTGCTTCAGCGTGCGAGAGCGCCTGTTTTTGAAGGATGGCGTTGGTTTCATCGTTGAGGATGTAGCCAGCGTCATCGATGACGCCGTCTTGGCCGTGGCTGGTGTAGGGGTCGAGTGCAATATCGGTCACCACGCCTAAATCGGGGAACAGGCGCTTCACTTCGCGCACAACATTCGGCACTAAGCCTTGCGGATTGAACGCTTCTTCACCGCCGGCTGTTTTGAGGGCCGAATCAACCAAGGGAAAGACCGCAATCGCCGGAATCCCTAAGCGTTGCGCCTCTTCGCAAACCGGCAGCAAAAGATCGAGGGATAGGCGCTCGACGCCTGGCATCGATGCCACGTTCTCTCGCCGACCTTTGCCCGCTAGAACAAATACCGGATAGATAAAATCCGAAGGCGTGAGCGCTGACTCGCGAACCATATCGCGCAAAAAACCGGTACGACGAAGGCGCCGCATGCGGCGCTCGGGGAACTGTCCAACGTTCATGGCAAGACTGCTTAGAAAGTTAAGAATTAATTGAGGAAGATTATGCGCTGCGCGAGGTTGTGATCGACCGACGATCGGGCGCATTGGAACTTTTTACGATGCACTCTCTCTATTCGTATGAAGCGTTCGCGCTTTCCCGCTTTCCCTCCCTGAGCGGGGCCTTTCAAATAAGGCTTCGGGGCATAGGTTAACCCCTTTTCCTATGCCCCCTTTTATTTTGGGGTCGGTAATCACCGGCGTCGACCGCAGTCTTGCCACAGCGAGGTGTTAGACAAACAGCATCTGCTTGATGCGCGCCTCCGCCTCATCGACGCCGGACTTTTTGAGTGCTGAGAAGAGCTGCGCCGTCGCGTTGCGCTGCTGTAGACGTAGCGCGTCCTTTACCTGCCGGAGGGTGGTCGCCTGCTCATTACGCGTCAGTTTGTCGGCCTTAGTTAATAGGCAGTGCACCGGTTTCCCGGTCGGCGCGTACCAATCCAGCAATCGCTCGTCTGCCGGTCGCAGCGGGTGGCGCGCATCCATGATGAGCACTAGTCCACGTAACGCTTCACGCCCCGACACATAGTCGGCGAGCGTCTGCTCCCAGTGCGCTTTCACTGCCGGCGGTACTTTTGCATAGCCATACCCGGGCAGATCGACCAGCGACTTGCCGTCGCCGAGCGAAAAGAAGTTAATCAGCTGTGTGCGCCCCGGTGTTTTTGACACGAACGCCAGCCGATTGTGGTTGGCCAGCGTATTGATGGCGGACGACTTGCCGGCGTTGGAGCGGCCGACAAAGGCGATTTCAGCGCCGATGTCTGGGGGAAGTTGGGCGATATCGTGGGCCGAAGCGGTATAAACAACGTTGGCGAACAGTTTCACAGGGGCCTAGTGTGGTTTTCTCTTTAACTGCGATCAGCTAAAATAGGTGGTTAATGGCACGGCGTCGCGGAAAAGTTGGTAATCTTCCGCGATATGTTGACCGGGTGACCGCAACGGCAGCAATACAAGGACGAACAATGAAAAAGATGTGGATCGCCGCACTAGTAGCGTGTGCAGCAAGTCTGGAGATGTCAGCCGGCGCAATTGCCTCAGACACACCGGCCGCCAGCGCTGCCAAAACAGCGGCACCGACGTATGCCGAACGACTTGATCGCGGCAAGCAGATCGCCAGCGCCGTATGCCTAGCGTGCCACGGCGCTGATGGTTACAGCCCGACCTCTGCCAACCCCAACCTTGCGGGAATGCCCGCAGAGTATATCGCCAAGCAACTGGAGCTCTTTAAGTCCGGAAAACGGGCGAATGCGATCATGATGGGAATGTCGGCCAATTTGACGCCGGATGACATGAAAGCGGTGGGTGACTACTACTACGCGCAACGTGGGAAAACACAAGCCGTGGCGCGCAACCAGAAGGTCGCTGAACGCGGCCAGCAAATCTATCGTGTCGGCATCCCGGAAGCGAAAGTTCCCGCCTGCGCAGGCTGTCATGGCGGTGCGGGTGATGGCATCCCGGCGATCTATCCGAGGGTTCGTGGCCAGTGGCCGGAATACACCCTGGGTCAGCTGAAAGCGTATGCCAGCGGCGAGCGGAAGAACCAGCAAATGAACACCATTGCATCGCGCATGAAGGACAGTGATCTGGTGGCGGCGTCAGAGTACATGGCAGGAATGCGCGCCCGCTAACATGAGGTGAAAAAAGAAACGCCGCATCGTTGATGCGGCGTTTTTTTGTGCGCTGCTTGTAGCCTAGCGGCCGCTTACTTGTCGACTGGCAGGTCTTCAAATGCGCGCTGCATCAGAGCCTCGCGCGAGGTCGCGTCGGCCGGAAACAGGCCGATGCCGATTCGCGCGATCAGACGCCCGCTTGTGCTCGGAACGGTTGGCGCGGCAGGTTTGGCAAATGCCTCGTGTAGTTTCTCGGCAACGCGGGCTGCTGTCGCCCGATCGGACGCCTGCGGAATCACCACCATGAATTGACCATCATCGAGATGCGCGACAAGGTCACTGTCGCGCAGCATGGCGACCATACGTGCCGCAGCCGTGCGGGCGAGTTCATCGGCTGCCGCCCGGCCATGGCGACGCGCGACTTCGGCGAAATCATCCAGCGAAACCACCAGCAACGCGAATCCCCCCAACGCCCGTTCGACATCCGCATTGGCGAAGCGCTCGTCGAGATGTTCGATGAGTGCTTGGCGGTTAACGATACCTGTCAGCGCGTCCTGCATCTTTACTCCCGATTAAGCATGCGGAATGTATCACGTGCCCGCGCGATCGTTTCATCGATATCCGCATCGGTGTGCGCTTTGGAAACGAAGCCAGCCTCGAATGCGGAGGGCGCGAGATATACACCACGCTCGAGCATGCCGTGGAAGAATCGATTGAAGCGTTCACGATCGGACTGCATCACATCCGCGTACGACGTCGGCGGTGACGCCGAGAAGAACATCCCGAACATTCCCCCGAGGCTTGCCGCAGAAAAAGTTTCCCCTTCTTCCTTCGCGGCGACAGCCAAGCCATCACATAAGCGTCTGGTCGACGCGGACAACTCTTCAAAAAATCCCGGCGTTGAGACAAGCTCGAGCGTCTTCAAGCCAGCCGCAACAGCCACCGGATTGCCCGATAACGTGCCCGCCTGATAGACGCCGCCGAGCGGCGC
Source organism: Burkholderiales bacterium (assembly GCA_043788115.1). Classification (GTDB taxonomy): domain Bacteria; phylum Pseudomonadota; class Gammaproteobacteria; order Burkholderiales; family Usitatibacteraceae; genus UKL13-2. The sequence goes on along the minus strand of JAYVUH010000270.1, from coordinate 21,827 downwards.
CATGTTGGCCATCAAGTCGCGTCGGCCGCCGAATGCGCCCACGGGCATGCCGCCACCGATGACCTTCCCGAGGGTCGTCAGATCTGGTTTGATGCCGAAGTGACCCTGAACGCCATGTAGGCCCACGCGAAAACCGGTCATCACTTCGTCGAATATCAACACCGCGCCGTGCTTGGTACACAGCGCTCGCAGTGCGTGCATATATGCCGCGTCGGGCACGATGAAATTCATATTGCCGGCGATGGGCTCGATGATCACGCAGGCAATCTGGTCACCGATCTCGGTAAAGGTCTGCTCGAGTTCCGGCAGGCTGTTGTAGGTGATGACCACCGTGTCCGCCGCAACTTCAGGTGGGACGCCTGCTGAGCTGGGGTTGCCGAAGGTGAGTGCGCCAGAACCCGCCTTGACCAGCAACGCATCGGCGTGCCCGTGATAGCAACCTTCAAACTTGACGATTTTCTTGCGACCGGTGGCGCCGCGCGCAAGGCGAATCGCACTCATGGTTGCTTCGGTGCCGGAACTTACCAAGCGGACCTGTTCAATTGAAGGCATCAATTCGCAAAGCTTTTCGGCCATCAGCAGCTCGGCCTCGGTCGGCGCGCCGAAGCTGAGGCCGTCGACGGCGCGTTCCTGAACAGCAGCAACCACCTCAGGGTGCGCGTGTCCAAGAATTGCCGGTCCCCAAGAGCCCACGTAATCAATGTATTGGTTGCCGTCAACATCCCAAAGATAGGCACCTTTTCCTTTTCTAAAGAAGACTGGCGTACCGCCAACGGCGCGGAATGCACGTACTGGTGAGTTCACACCGCCGGGTATGACGCGCTGTGATTTTTCGAAAAGGGCTACGCTCTGTTCAAACATTCGGGTAGGATTCTGAGAAGTCGTGTCGACGAGTTACGGAGAGAAAAGCGCTTGGTAGGCACGGGCGCGCGCGGCGATTTCCTCGCCCGTCTCGGCCGAAAAGAGATCTGATATCACGGCTACAGCGTCGGCACCAGCCTCCACCAAGGTAGCAGCATTATCTCTTGTGATGCCGCCGATGGCGACGATGGGTATATCAAAGGCTCGCTTGGCGCTCGTAATGAGTGATAGCGGCACCAACGAAGCGTGCAGCTTGGTGGTTGATGCAAACATGCTGCCGAAAGCGACGTAGTCTGCGCCAGCGCGCGCAGCGATCTCTGCGCGCGCGATATCGCCATAACAAGACACGCCGATCAAAAACGTACCCGCGCGCGTCGCGGCGGCGCGCTGTCTGGCGCTCTGGATTTGGCGGGCAAGTTCGGTGACATCATCAAGCACCGCGTCATCCCGACCCCAATGCACACCATCGGCACCGACCTCGAGCGCAAGGGCCAGGTTGTCGTTGACGATGAAGGTTGCGCCATAAGCGCTTGCCAAGTGCCGAATGCGCGTCGCCTCATTGAGCAACAAGCCTGCAGTCACACGCTTGCGGCGCAGTTGAAGTAAGCGCACGCCCGCATCAAAAATCTTATCCAATAAGTGAATGAGCGTTTTTGTACTCAGGTCATCTGGGGTGACCGCGTAGACGCCAGCGATATTTTTGGCGTGCTTAATGTCGCGGGCCGATCGCATCCGTGCTGGTCGGCGTGGTTCGCGACCTCTCGTCGTTAGCATCGACGCGCGGTTCAAGCTTGGTCGCCACCTCTGCGTCGGCGTCGTCTTCCTCGCGAGCCCAAAACATGCGGTCCGGGATGAACTGCCCCATGCCCGGCCGAAAGCCAAATTTCAGCGCGTGCCAGGTGTAGTCCTGTGCTTCACGAACCGCCTCCTCGATATCGAGACCGCGTGCGATGGTGGCCGCAATGGCCGAGGCCAATGTGCAACCAGAGCCGTGATAACTACCCGGCAAGCGTTGCCAACGGTCCGCACGAATGACGCCTCCGTCACCGTAAAGGGTATTGATCACTTCCAAGGTGGCGTCGTGAGTGCCGGTGACCAACACATACTCCGCGCCCATATCGGTCAAGCGGCGCGCCATGCGTTCGGCAGACAAACCTTGCTCGTCTTCACCCATCGTCAGCCGCAGCAGTTCGAGTGAATTAGGCGTAATGACCGTGGTTTGTGGAATGATCATCTCGCGAATGGCTTCGATGGCTTCCTCGGAAGCGAATTCGTCACCTCGCGCCGAGGCAAGTACTGGGTCAAATACCAGCGGAATTTCCGGATAGTCCGAAACGATTTCTGCGATCGCGGCAATGCTCTCCGCGCTTCCCATGACGCCGATCTTAAAAGCCGCAATCGGAATATCCTCCAGGATCGCGCGAGCCTGATCTGCAACCCAATCGGCATCAATGTACTGGATCGCTTCGACGCCAGACGTATCCTGCACAGTGATGGCGGTCACAATCGAGAGCGGATGGCAGCCCATGCTGGCGAGCGTCAGTAGATCCGCTTGCAAACCTGCACCGCTCGATGGGTCGGTCGCGGCGAAAGTCAGCACGGCGGGGAGAGAGCGGGGGTAGTCCGGCATGCGCGTTCCAGAAAGTGACTGCATTTGCGGCCAGAGACCACATTTGACTTATAGGCAGGTCGCCTTGATTCGGTACAATTCACGGATTCGGGCGGCACGCTAATCGGTGGCAGCAGCGTGGTCTCCACGCAGCAGTTCGAAGTACGGTCGCTCAGGTGTTACTGGTTTTATCCGTTTCATTCCTATTCTAGCCTTGGAACTGTCGAGAAGCGACCGTTGAGCGGTCGCCAGTCGACCAGCCGCTGGAACCAATCGACGCGCGCCGGAGATTCACCAAATATCTATCTAAGGATTCACAAGAATGACAAATGCAGCCGCCGATAAATCCTGGATGTGCTTGGTCTGCGGCCTGATCTACCATGAGGCTGAGGGCTGGCCAGATGACGGCATTGCGAGTGGGACGCGCTGGGAAGATGTTCCGGTAGGTTGGGCGTGTCCGGAGTGTGGGGCGCGCAAGGAGGATTTTGAAATGGTGGAGTTCTAATCGCTTCGGTGCCGCCATACGCCTAGCCCCAGTCGCGCACGAGACTTGGGTCGTGAACGTTGCCAGTTTGGCGGGATAATCACCAATACGAAAGCGGCCGTGCGATCGATGGCTTTAGGCGATAATTGGCGCTCCGGCGCGATCCGACACAGCGCCCCGGTAGGTTCGCGCAACGTGTCGCCCAATAGGTGGGCAATGTCGCAAATCCCAATAAGCAGCGGAAACCCGGAAAGCGAACGCGTGGCTGAGACAAGATCGTTGGCGGGTACTCGCGTCATGGTGATAGACGACTCAAACACCATCCGCAGGAGCGCCGAGATTTTTCTGATGCAGGCAGGCTGCCAGGTGATCTTGGCTGAAAACGGCTTCGATGCGCTGGCAAAAATTGCCGACCATCAGCCGGATGTGATCTTCGTTGACATCATGATGCCAAGGCTGGATGGTTATCAGACCTGCGCATTGATTAAGAAAAGCGGTAAACACAAGGCCACACCGGTGATCATGCTTTCCTCCAAAGACAGCCTGTTCGACCGTGCCCGAGGGCGAATGGTGGGGTCAGATGAATATCTCACCAAGCCATTTTCAAAGGACAGTCTGCTGAAAACGGTTGAGGTGCACGTGGCTGCGAGTAACGCCGCGCAATCTGTTGCCTGAAGGGCGCGCGTCGACCGATGGCGAAACGTTGGTCCTGTTTTTTCTGAGTTTGTAAGATGGGAGTAATAAAAATGGCTGTAAACAAGATCTTGGTTGTTGATGACTCACCGACGGAGCGTACTTTTTTAGAAGGCGTGCTGGTCAAGGCGGGTTTCACCGTTATCCACGCCGCCAGCGGCGAAGAAGGCGTCGAAACAGCCAAGCGTGAGCAACCTGATTTGGTGTTGATGGACGTGGTGATGCCGGGCTTGAATGGTTTTCAAGCGACCCGGGCAATTGCCCGCGAAGAAACGACGAAGCACATTCCCATCTTCATCTGCACCACAAAGGATCAGGAAACCGACAAAATTTGGGGCATGCGTCAAGGGGCGAAGGACTACATCGTCAAGCCCGTTAGCGCACCCGAGCTCATTGCCAAGATCAAGGCGCTTGGGTAGGTAGCGAATACAAGCGAGGGTCTGATGGCGCGTAAGTCCAGTTTGCGAGAGTTTCAGCGGAATGTCGCCGAGCGATTACGCGACCCGTCCAAACTACGCGCATCAGCGTCAAAGCTTGGGTTCCAGGTGGTTGATGAAAACTGGTTTGTTTCGCTCGCGGATGTGGCCGAGGTGATCCCGATACCAGTCTTCGTGCCAGTGCCTCAAACTCGACATTGGTTTCAGGGGGTCGCCAACGTGCGCGGCAAGCTTTATGCCGTGGCAGATTTTTCCGCGTTTCAGGGGCGAGCCCCTACGGTGCCCAACATGGAGCGACGGGTCGTGCTCATCCATGAGCGGCTGTTAGAAGCGTCAGGAATTGTCGTCAGCCGCATGATGGGGCTTCGCAATCCGGAGAATTTTGTGCGTGAAGACGCAGATATTGCCCAGCGTCCATGGATCAAGGCGCAGTATCGTGATCCTAGCGGAGAAGTGTGGTTCGAGCTCGATGTTGCCGTGCTGGCAAAGACCCCAGCATTCCTCGAGGTCGCGGTCGCGGCACAAGTGCCTGCGGTTGGTGCCAACTAACTTCGCATCGGCTGGATGCGACGGTGCGGCGACGCAGTGGTGCCCGCTTGATGGACAAGTGGTAGCGGTAGTCAGACAGTTGCAGGGTTGTAGAGTAAAAATTACTGAAGTGTTCGCTGCGACAGACAGGAAGTAACAACGGTTCGGAGAAACCAACATGGCATTCAAATTACCGACACCCTCATTTTTGAAGGCAAAGCCCGCCAAGGGCGCGCCGTCGACCGGGCCGGCCGTGCCCACGGCACCCTCAGCATCTGGCAAGGCGGCTGGAGGCGGGTTGTTTTCTTCGCTATTCGGCAAAAAAAAGAAAAGCTCGGCTGGTGGCCCAAACGGTACCACCACGAGCAAACTTGTCAGCGCTGGGCCGACCACAAATTCTGGCTTCAGCGCAACAGGAAGCCAAACACAGAAAATTGCAGCGACCGTCGCGGCGAACAAAGTTGCGAAACCTAAGACTGAGCGCTTTGCGTTCATTCTGCCGGTCATCGGACGATTCCCGATGCAAACGCAGCTGCAGGTTCTCGGCACGGTCGCAGGATTGTTCTTTGCGCTCATGCTGGGCTCGATTGCGCTGGATACGCTCCAGCGTGGAAACATCGCAACCTATACCAATATCGCTTCGCAGCTTCAGTTTCACACCCAACGACTGGCCAAGTCAGGTGGGCTAGCTTCGCGGGGTGACGTTCGCACGTTTTCGGAGCTACAGGATAGCCGCGACGAATTCCAAAAATATCTGGACGTTTTGAACAGCGGAGGCTTCGCCTACAATAGTAATGTCCCTTCAGCCCGCACGTCTGAAGAGCTGGTCTCGCGCCTGACGGAGCTGACCAAGCGCTACCAGGACGCATCGAATTCGGCCACCGCTATCCTTGCGGCGAAAAATGACTTGACCAACTTGGGCCGCAATATCGCGCTAGTGCGCGCGGGTGCCGAAGAGCTCGCCGGGTTGTCACAGCAGATCACCGGGGCTCTCCAGCAAAGCGGAACCAATCCATTGCAATTGTTGAAAGTCATCCGCATGACTTTTCTTGCCGAGCGGTTGGGGCGTGGCGCAGCTGAAATTCTCGGCGCCGAAGTGATCGACCCGGAAGTCCCGTTTCTGATGGGTAAGGACACCAACGACTTCCGCGATATTGTGAAGGCGCTCGAGAGCGGTTCGGACGCGATGGGAATCGGCGCAGTTAGCGGTGAAAATCGCGCGCGCGTGGCTAAGCTGCGGGAGTCGTTCGCTTCGTTTGAAGAGAACGTCAAACCTATTCTTGAAAACGTGCAAAAGCTCATTTCTGCGCGTCAGTCAGGACGTGCGCTACAGCAGGGCTCCGAGCAATTGCTGAGTAGCGTCGAACAGCTGCAGAATGCTTTTGCCGCGGAGCGCGCCAATCTGCCGCTGGTCGCGGCATTTATCTTTGGCTTGGGCATATTGATCGCGCTGGCGCTGATGGCCTATCTTTATCTGGGCAACGAACGTAGACGCGGCATGGATTCCGAGCTCGAAAACAAGCGAAATCAGGAGGCCATTCTGCGTTTGCTGAACGAGATGGGTGATCTCGCAGACGGTGACTTGACCATCCGCGCGAAGGTCACTGAAGACATTACCGGTGCGATTGCGGACTCGATGAATTACACGATTGATGAGTTGCGCGCACTGGTAACCGGCGTTAACAACGCGTCCACCCAAGTGTCTGCGAAGTCGCAGCAGGCGCAGGCGGTGTCGGTCCTGCTGCTCGATGCGGCTGAAAAGCAGTCAAAAGAAATTCAGTCGACCACGGAGCAGGTGTTGAGTGTTGCGACCACACTCTCATCGGTGTCGACAAATGCCGAAGAGTCTTCGAAGGTTGCGCTGCGCTCACTTGCTGCGGCTGACAAAGGGCGCCTAGCGGTACAGAACTCTATTTCGGGCATGAATGACATTCGTGAACAGATCCAGGAAACATCAAAGCGAATCAAACGGCTTGGCGAATCGTCGCAGGAGATTGGTGAGATCGTCGAGTTGATTTCTGATATTACCGAGCAAACCAACGTGCTGGCATTGAATGCTGCGATTCAGGCGGCATCGGCAGGCGAAGCCGGCCGCGGTTTTTCGGTGGTTGCCGAAGAGGTGCAGCGTCTGGCAGAACGGTCCGCAGAAGCGACCAAGCAGATCGGCGCGATCGTGAAGACCATTCAGGCGGACACGCAAGACGCGGTCGCGGCGATGGATAAATCGACAACCGGCGTAGTTGAGGGTGCAAAACTCTCGGATGCAGCAGGGCAGGCGCTGAGTGAAATTGACTCAGTGACAAAAAACCTTGCGGACTTGATTCAGCGCATTTCATCGGATACGCAAGCGCAGGCATCGTCGGCGAACAAGGTGGCGCGCAACATGCAGGACATTTTGGAAATCAATCGCCAAACGACTGCCGGTACGCAGCAAACCGCATCCTCCATCAAAGAGTTGGCTGAGGTGGCGTCCGACTTGAAAGCCTCCGTCGCCGGCTTCAAGCTGTAATCGAGCGGTACATGTCGCTGAATTCGCAACCGTCGTCAGTCGATCTCGGGCCGCTGTCTTGGGTCAAGGCGGAAATTGAGCATTCGCTGGCGGAAGCGCGCAGCAATTTGGATAAGCTCGCCGTCGACATGGCCGACGCGAAGGCCCTCAAGTACGTCGTGACCCACCTGCATCAAGTCACGGGTGCGCTCTCCATGGTTGGATTGGGCGCAGCGGCACGGTTTACAGAAGAAATTGAAGCGCTGGTGGCGTCTCTGGACGACCCGGCGGCTCGGGCTGACGTCAATGCCCTGGTGATGCTCGCGAAACAGGCAACGGGTGCCCTTTCCAGTTATCTCGATGGTTTGATGGCAGGCGAGCCGGACCGGCCGATGACGCTTGCACCAGCCTATCTGGCGCTCAACCGGGGTCGCGCGCTGGAAGGGGCGACCGAGAGCGACTTATTTTCGCCGGATCTCACTGTGGCAGTACCGATGTCTGAGAACACGGTGGCGCTGCCGAAGGCCGACATGCTGGCCAATACGATCAAGCAACGTCGCAGCCTCTATCAGGCAGGCCTACTGAAACTTCTGCGAGAGAAAGATCTGGCCGCTGGTGCGCGCGACATGCGCAGCGCTACGTTGGGCATCGAAGCGTTGCAGGTGACGTCGCCAACGCGGGCGTTTTGGTTTACCGTGAGTGGTTTTTTTGACGCCGTTGCCGCCAACCCTGCTGAATCGGGCGCGCTCGCGGTGCAACTCTTTGGCAAGATTGACCAACAAATCAAGCTGCTGATTGACGGTGTGCAGAAGGTGCCAGAGCGCTTGTTCCGCGACTTGCTGCTCGTCATCGGCAGATCGGCGGCCGATACCGATAGGGTGCGAACGATACGCACTCTCTACCGCCTCGATGAACTGCTTGCCGCAGCACCCGAACGCGACGCGTCCTCGGACGAGTCGGTGCGTACGCTTGTTCGTTCGCTGCGCGATCAAGTGCAAGCGAGCAAGGACAACTGGCTGAAATTCACCAGTGGAAATCGGTCGGCACTTGAGTCGTTCGTCTTACAAGCAGAAACGCTGGCGAAGACTGCCCAGCCGCTGCCAAGCACGGCGATGGTAGAGCTATTGCGCGTAATGGGCTTGGTCGGACCCCACCTGAAAAAGACAGGACTCGGCCCTAGCGAGGTGCAGGCGCTCGAAATTGCATCCGCGCTGTTGTTCATCGAGTCATCGCTAGGAAACTTTTTCCAGCTGTCGCCGCAATTCTCGCAACAGACGCAAGCGGTCATCAGCCGCATCAAGGCGGCGATGTCGGGCACGGCGCTGCCAGCGCTTGATCAGCCTATTGATGCCATGATGGATGACTTCAGCAAGCGCGCCCAAGAGCGCTTGCTGATGTTTCAGGTTGGCCAGGAAGTGCAGGTCAATTTGTCGACTATCGAAAGCACCTTGGACGCTTTTTTTCGTGACCCGATGAAGACCGCAGATCTGGCGACCTTGCCGCCACTTTTTTCTCAGGTCCACGGCGCCTTGGCAATTCTTGAACTTGACGAAGCGGCCGGGCTCAGCCAAGTGTTGCGCGATCGCGTCGTGCATTTTTCATCCGGCGCTGTAAAGGGTGCGGGCGATGAGGCCGAGGCCGTGGCGGAAGGTGTATCTGCGCTTGGTCTGTTTGTTTCTGCCCTCCAACAGAATGCCGCCGATCCGCGTGCGCTGTTATTGTCAGCCCTCATTCGGTTCGGCTTGGCTGAAAAGCCAATCGAGGCAGAACGCGGTAGGCTCAAGACGTCGATAACGTCAACCGACGTCGAAATCGACAAGCAGAAAGTGCAGGCACTCTATTCGGACTGGATGGCGCAGCCTGATGTCGCGGCGACGAGGGATCAGCTTCGTGACGCCGTGATCGAGCTCAAGCAGGACGCCGAAGTCACAGGAGATATGGCCGCCGCGATGTCGTCGGAGGCCACGCTGCGGGCGATCGACGCCACACTTGATCCTTCGAAGACTAGCGTTACTGAAGCCATCGCCGATATCGCGCCAGCGAAGGCGCCAGAAACGGCCGCGCCGCAGACGGTCCAACTACTCGATGCGCCTAGCGCGGATGTTGATCAGGAGCTTCTGGACATCTTCCTTGAAGAAGCGGCCGAGGTGGTCGCAACGATTCGTGAGAATCTCGATGCGGTACAGCGTGGGACGCATGATCGCGAGGCGCTAACAACCATTCGTCGCAGCTTCCATACGCTCAAGGGTTCCGGCCGGATGGTGGGGCTCACGGACCTAGGTGAGGTGGCGTGGAGCTGTGAGCAGGTGATGAACAAGTGGATGAAGGAAGAAAAAGCCCTGACGCCCGGTCTCCTGACGCTGATCGGTGACGCCGCTTCAGCCTTCTCGGGTTGGGTGTTGGCACTGCAAGCAACCGGCACAGCGCGCATCGATAGCAGCCGACTCAATGCGCTGTGCGAATTGCTGAAAAATGACCGCGAGCCGCAAGCACGGCTGCCCGCCGAGCCGGTTGGCTTAATTCAAGAAACGGAGACCACACCGCTTGATGTCTCCACCGAACCACTGGTGCCGTTGCTTGTGGCTGCGGTTGCGTCAATCGCTGCACCCAGCGTTGCAGCGGGCGCAGAAATCCAATTCTCGGCGACGCTATCGCCAAAGGTGGACCAGTCGGCCGACATTTTCGCAGAACTGCCTGCGTTGACCGGTGCCTACGCGGCGGTTGTGAAGGAGCCTTCGGAAGCCGAAATTCACATCGGCCCGGCAACCTTGTCGTTAGCGCTTTATGAAATTTACCTCGGTGAGGCAAGTGGACATATCGATACGCTTGGTCGGGAGATGTCGGCGATTGAAGCGAATCCTTTGAGCGCGGTCTCACACGAGTTCATGCGCGCGGCACACACCTTGACCAGCTCCTCGCGCACTACCGGCTTTGAATCGATTGCCGAGGTTGCGTTCGCACTTGAAAAATGGCTCCAAGACGCAATTGAATTGGTACCGGTGTGGAGCCGCCTGCGCTCAGAAGTGGCCCGCCAAAGTGTGGACGCACTCGCTGACATGGTGCTTTCCTTGCACACCCACGATTACCCGGCGGCGCGTCCGGACGTGGTGGGCGCACTCACCGATTTGCGAGCTGCGCTGCAAGCGGATGCCCGCCTCGGCGAAACGACTTCTCTCAAAGCGCCGCCGCGCAGCGACGATGTTTCGTCAATCGACGTCGATGGGTTGGACACCGGTGCGGTGCCGCCGGCCGCGGTAGAGCCATTCGATTCTGCTGCGGATTCGACGGTCGCCAATGCGGGCTCCTCCGAGGGTGAGTTCTTGGCGGACACGGCTGCACTACCATCATTTGAGCTTGTTGAAACAGCGCCCGCGGTGACGCCGGAAAGCGTATTCGCCGTGGCGTCGACTAGTGCACTCGTGGCGGCCGCCAGCGCATTTGCCGGCAATGCCAGCGCCGAAGACAGGGGCGCTATCAGTCGCGACACGCTGGCGGCGCCGGAGGAGAAAGCGTTCGAATCCGGCAAGGATCGCCGCGCGGTCCAAGACGACATCGATGCCGATTTGCTGCCGATCTTTCTCGAAGAGGCCAGAGAAATCATGCCACAGGTTGGCGATGCCATCAGACGTTGGCGCGCCGGGCCCGCGAATCACGCACCGGTCGCCGAGTTAGCGCGTCATTTGCATACGCTGAAGGGCTCGGCGCGAATGGCTGGGTTGATGCGGTTGGGCGAACTCTCACACGCAATGGAATCGCGCGTCATCGATTTGGATCGCATCGCCGAGCCGAAAACACCGGACTTCGATGCGCTAGATGATCGTCTTGATCGTTTTAGCGTTGCAATCGAGAGTTTGGCCGCTGGCGAGCTTGCGCCGATTATCGAAATCCCGATCGAGTCTGCCGTCGTCTCGACTGTTTCCGCTGAGTTGCCGGCGCCGATGGCCGCAATCGCGGCCGCGCGCGCAGAAATCGTCGCAGAGGGTGAAAAACTAGAGGGCCGTGACCGTCAGGCCTTGCTGCGTGTGAACGCCGATCTTATTGATCGGTTTGTCAATGAGGCCGGTGAATTGGCGATCGCACGTTCGCGCGTCGATCTTGAATTGCAGGCGTTCAAGAAAGCCTTGCTGGAGTTGAATGACAACGTTGGTCGCATGAAGCTGCAGCTGCGTGAAATTGAGATTGGCGCTGAGACACAAATTCAGTCGCGCATCAAGGAAGCCGAAACGTTGGGCGAGCAATTCGATCCACTTGAGTTTGACCGCTTCTCGCGTATGCAGGAATTGACACGCTTCATGGCCGAAAGTCTGAATGACGTGGTGACGCTGCAACAGTCGCTTGCAAAAAATCTAGATGAAGCTGATTCGGCGTTGCTTCAACAAGGGCGCCTCAACCGCGACCTGCAGCAAGGCCTGATGGGCGTCCGCCTAGTTCCGCTGGGCAACTTGCAGGACCGCTTCTACCGGTTGGTTCGCCAAACGGCCAAGGAACTGGAGAAGAAAGCCAATCTTGAATTCCGCGGGGTGCGCGTCGAGATTGATCGTTCGGTTCTGGAAAAAATCACCGCCCCTCTCGAACACTTGTTGAGGAACGCCGTCGCCCACGGTCTCGAGCCAACGGCTGACCGGGTAGCCAGCGGTAAGCCGGAGATCGGTGAGATTTCGATAGATGCTCGACAGCTTGGCAACGAGGTGATTCTGACGCTGGCCGACGATGGCGCGGGACTGAATTTCCAGCGCATTCGCGAAAGCGCCGTTGCCAAAGGCTTGCTGGCCGCCGATGCCGAAACCACCGATGTCCAGCTCACGCAGTTTATTTTTAGAGCCGGATTCTCCACCGCCGAGTTGGTCTCACAAGTGTCTGGCCGGGGGGTTGGCATGGACGTGGTGCGCACCGAAATTGTCTCGCTGGGTGGGCGAATCGACATTGCCTCGTCCCCCGGCAAGGGCACCACGTTTACGATCTCGTTACCACTCACGCTAGCGGTGACCCAGGCGGTGATGGTGACGGTCGGCGAGACGACCTATGCCATTCCTTCGGTGATGATTGAGCAGGTTCAGGAATTCAAAGGCAAACGCTACGAGCCGTTGCTCGAAAAGCATGAAATTGAGTGGAAGGGCAACCGGTATCCACTGCGTTCAATGGAGCTCATGCTCGGTGGAAAGCCTAAGGTGTCCGCGCAGCGCCGTGCATTTGTCATTCTGGCCAAGAGTGGCCAACAACGTGCCGCCGTGCAGGTAGACGACATCATTGGCAACCGAGAAATCGTGGTCAAATCGATTGGTCCACAACTGGCGCGAATCCCGGGGATTGCCGGCGCAACGGTATTGGGGTCGGGTCAGGTTGTGTTGATCATGAACCCGGTGAAACTGGTGTTCCGTGAAGGCGCATCCGTCTCGGTTGAACAAGCCACGACGCTCTTGAATACTGACGAGTCGATTGGAAACGCAACGACCTCAACATCAACCTCGGCCTCAACCGAAGCCGGCAAAGACGTCGCGGTTTCCGCCGGGCCGTCGCTCGCGCAGGCCATTGCCGCGAGCGTCGAAGCAGATGGCTTTATGGTCGATGAGCCGAAGCACTTCGTCTGCGCAAATCCGCTGGTGATGGTGGTTGACGATTCGCTGACGGTTCGCAAGATCACCAGTCGCATGCTTGGCCGCGAAAATTTTGAGGTCGTGACGGCCAAGGACGGCGTTGATGGCTTGCAGCAATTGCAAGACATTGAGCCTGATGTCATTCTTCTGGACATCGAAATGCCGCGTATGGACGGATTCGAGTTTGCACGCAATGTGCGGGCCGATGCGAAAACGAAACATATCCCCATCATCATGATTACGTCTCGCACGGCCGAAAAACACCGCAATCGCGCGTTGGAATTGGGCGTAAACGCCTATATGGGTAAGCCGTATCAGGAAGAGCAGCTGCTGCAGCTGATTCGACAATTCACTAGTCGGCAGACCGCCGCATAACAAACCCAATCAAGGGTGCGCGTTTCCAGACCTTTATGTCCCGAAACCACCGTCGTTGCTAGACTTTCATTTTTTGCGTTAGCCATCAATGCGCCGCGCGCCTCCTGTTAGTGGCTACCCCAGTTGATGTTGCCGGTGTACGCAGTGGCGAGTACGACCAAGCCAAAGGCAATTCGATACCAGGCGAAGATAGTGAAATCGTGCGTCGAAACATAGCGGATCAACCAGCGCACGACCACGAAGGCAGACGCGAAGGCCGCGATGAAGCCGACCGAAAACATCGGGACATCCGCACTCGAGAGCAGGTCGCGCGCTTTCCAGAGTGAGTAGAGCGTGGCGGCGAAAAGTGTGGGAATTGCCAAAAAAAAGGAAAACTCGGTCGCACACTTGCGCGATAGCCCGAAAAAAAGCCCGCCGATAATGGTGGCACCCGAGCGCGAGGTACCGGGAATCAGCGCTGCGCATTGGGCAAGCCCCAGTTTCAGCGCATCTTTCCACGTGAGATCGTCGACGCTTGCGATCAACGGCCGGGCCACAATTCCCGGCGGCTGATTGCGCAGCGCGAGCATTTGATGCTTGGTGCGCGCCTTGTACCATCGTTCCGCGAACAAGATGATGATGCCACCGACGATGAATGCGAGGGCGACCGGCACGGGGTGGAACAGCACCGCCTTGATCTGCTTGTTGAATAACAGCGCCAGTATCGCCAGCGGCAGAAAGGCGACGAACAGGTTGACGACAAAGCGCTGGGCGCGCGGATCGTGAGTGATCCCGGTAAGGGTAGCGGCAAGGCGTGCGCGATATTCCCAGCAGACCGCCAGAATCGCGCCGGCCTGAATGACGATTTCGAAGACCTGACCCTTTTCGTCGTTGAAGCCGAGCAAATGCCCAACCAGAATCAGATGCCCGGTCGACGAAACCGGCAAAAATTCTGTCAAGCCTTCGACGATGCCGAGAATGAAAGCTTTGATCAGAATGACGATGTCCAAGAGATGCTCCAAAGAAACCAACGGCGATTATAGAAGTCTGGCCTTGATCGAAGACGCTCGTTTACTTAAAGACCAACACTAATCGATCTGCCCGCACCTCGATTTTCGGATTGGCCGCCGTACCCATGCGCTCAGCCTGCTCGCTGGTTAGCGTGTAGAGCGGCCGGCCTTCCAGATGCTCCTTGGCGAGTTGCGACGCGGTTTTTGACAGCGCAGCTGACAGTGCGTCGGGCATGTTCTCCACGCGTACGCGATCGATGCGGGCTTCCTGCAACATGACGCTATTGCTGCGCGGATCAAAATGCGGTACGCCCGACAAGCTCAGCGTTCCCCACAAAGAGCGCGGCGTTGCATTGGTCAGGGACGGCAGTTTCACGTCCAGGTCAACCGTGATCGCGAGTCTCGTCGGCGCGCTGGCGGCACCAACAGTGGCTGGTGCCAGCAGCGGTCTGTGCAGGGTGACCCGAACCAGATCCGCAATGTTTCGCTCCATCGGGAATCGCTTGTTCAGGCGTTCGTTCAGTTCGGGATAGGTTAGGCCGATATCGCGCGACAGCCACGGCATGAGCGAACAGCCCGCGAGGCTTACGACTGCCATCACGCCGCCTAGGCAAGCGCGGACCGAAGAGCGGGAACACACGAAGGCTCAGTCCTGATCAATCGGTGGGGACGAGGGCCCCCAGCGGGCGAACCAATGGCGATACGGCAGTAGTGCATTTTGTAGCGCGATGAACTCCGCATGGACTTGGTCGGGTGGGAGCAGGTTCGCGGTCGGCGACGACTCCTGTTCGGCGATGATGGACTCCAGCCGCGCAGCAACCGCTGCCGCGGCCTTTGCCCCCATCAGCGCGGACATGCCCTTGATGCCGTGGAGCGCCGACTTGGCCGCCGCAAACGCATTCGAGAATAGTGCCGTGTCGAGCGCTTCAACAAGCCTGCGATGCTCCGTGGCAAACAATTGTGCCAATTGCGCCAGCTTTTCAGGGTTGTTGCCGAGCAACCGGAACATCTCATCGTCGTTGACGGCCGATGCTGGCGCGTTGCCACTGCTGACCCCGTCGTATTTCCCAAGTTTTTCGATCACAAAGTCACGGATAGAGGCCGGGATTTGAATGGCATCCTGCGCAAATCGGGCACCCAGCGCCCCCGCATCGAGCGCGCCGTTTGCCACAAAGATCGCGCTTACCGACCGACCGGGCTTGTCTTCCGGCTGGTCTACACCTTCGTGTTGGTAGCCCAACTCCCCCGAATACCGTAGGGCCCGCTGGTCGCCGCCCTTTTCATAGCAAAGCTGGAAGCCAAGCAATTCACCGGCATGACTATTCCAGACGTACAAGTCAAAGAACGCGTTCTGAAACCAGCGTCTGTGTCGGTCAGGCTCATATTGTTTGACGTTCGGAATCTCGATTAACATCAGCGTGCCCAGCAGCGTACCGTTGATACGTCGCCAACCCCAAGGCACCGGCTGGACGTTGCCGCTGGAGATACGACAATCGGGACTTGACGTGGACTAGAGCGCATTCAGTTGGTCCAGCAGGTCCCTCGTCTCTTGCGCCTCACCCGAGCGCAGGATGGCCTCGACCAGGTCGGGAATGCTGGCAAGATTGGTCATGAGTATCTTCTGTTTGACCAACAGCAAGTTGGCGGGGTGCATCGAGAAATCGCGCAGACCAAAACCCAACAGCAGGCGGGTTAACGAGACATCGCCCGCCATCTCGCCACAAACTGCCACCGGCACCTTGGCGAGATTGGCTTGCCGAATGACGCCGGCAATTAGGTGCAGCACCGCCGGGTGCAGCGGATCGTAGAGATGCGCCACAGTGTCATCTGTGCGGTCGATGGCCAAGGTGTACTGGATCAGGTCGTTGGTGCCGATTGATAGAAAATCCAGCTTTGCCAGAAAAATCGGCAAGGCGATCGCGGCAGCGGGAATTTCGATCATTCCGCCCACGAGGATTTTTTCATTGAATTTCTTGCCCTCGCTCCGTAACTGCGACTTCGCCATCTCGATGGCGGCCAAGGTTTGCTGGATTTCCACCGAAGATGCCAGCATGGGAATCAGGATGCGTACATCGCCAAAACGTGAGGCCCTCAATATCGCGCGAAGCTGGGTATTGAATATCTGCGGTTCGGCGAGGCAATAGCGTATCGCTCTCAGCCCAAGCGCCGAGTGGCCAGTGGTTGCCAATTCGGGATCGAGGGATTTGTCGGCCCCAATGTCGAGCGTCCGAATGACCACGGGGTGGTGCCTGAGGCCTTCCGCCACCGCCTTGTAAGCCTCGAACTGCTCGTCCTCGGTCGGCAGGTCTCGGCGATTCATGAACAGAAACTCGCTGCGAAACAGCCCGACGCCGGTGGCACCTGACTGCTTGACCGCTCCGACATCAGACGGCAATTCAATATTGGCGTGGAGCTCAATGGCGACGCCATCCATGGTCTCGGTGGTGGCTGCTTTCAGGCGGCCAAGCTTCTGCTTCTCGAGTTTCCACTGCTGTTGTTTGAGTCGGTACTCCGCCAGCACGGTTTCATCTGGGGCGACAATCACCACGCCCTGGGTGCCATCGACGATGATCAGCTCATCTTCGCGCACCAGTTCGCGGGACGTATGTAGCGCAACTAACGCTGGGATGCCTAGGCTGCGCGCCAAAATGGCTGTGTGCGAAGTGCGCCCGCCAAGATCGGTGATGAACGCGGCGACCTGATGGTCTTTGAACAGGATGACGTCGGCCGGAGACAGGTCGCGAGCGACCAAAATGGTGTCTTCCGCACGCTCACGCAACTTTTCGGGCACCGCGCCGCCCTGACCGGTCAGGGCGGCGACGACGCGTTCGGCTACCTGACGCACATCTGTTTTGCGCTCGCGTAGGTACTCGTCTTGGACGTCGGCAAATTGGATGAGCAGCTCGTCAATACGCAGCTTGAGCGCCCATTCAGCATTGCAACACTCGCGTTCGATGATGGCGCGCGGCTCGACCGAAATCGTGGGATCGTCCAGCAACATACGGTGGATTATCACGAACGCAGCAATATCGCCTGAGTGCGCGTCAAGTTTGTGCGAGGCTTTCAGCTCGATTTCGAGCTGATCGAGCTCCTCGCGTACGGATTTAACCGCTCGGTCGAAGCGTTTAATCTCCTTCGTGACGAACTCGGCCGGGATCGAGTAGTGGTCGACCTCGAGGGAGACCAGCGTTACCAGATGCGCATGCCCGATGGCGATGCCACCAGAAACACCCATGCCGTGCATCGTAAAACTCATCGGCGAACCTTTATAAAACCATCGGACGGGTCAATATTGTCGGCCACGACAGGCGATCCTCGCCAAGACGGCCCCAAGCTGTCGGCCAGTTACGTGGCCGCCTGATGTTTTGCCCAGTTGGGCGCGGTTTGCAGGGCCATCTGATTTCTCGTGGCAAGCGCTACTCTGCCTCGCCAAACTTGTCGTCGATCAATTGAATTATTGCCACCAAGGCTTCAGCTTCATCAGCGCCTAATGTCTCCACTTGCACGGTCGTGCCTTTGCCCGCCGCCAGCATCATCACGCCCATGATCGACTTGGCATTGACGCGGCGCCCCGCCTTGGTAATGAAAACATCACTATGAAACTGGGCTGCGGTTTGCGTCAGCTTGGCCGATGCGCGCGCGTGCAACCCGAGCTTGTTGGTGATTTCGACTTCCTGTATTGGCATCTCTAGGCGACGCCAGCGGACTGAACACAATGGAATGCGGGCATATTGATGATGCCTTCACGGCCGCCGTCCATCGCTTTCTCGATTAATTGAGACATGCTTAACTCTCGGTAGGTGAGCGCACGGATAAGCATCGGCAAATTGACGCCAGAGACACCCTCAACCCGCCCCACCTCAAGCAACTTGCAGGCAACATTGGACGGTGTGGCACCGAAAATATCAGTCATGACGAGAACGCCCTGCCCTTGATCCAGAAACCGGATCAGGTCGTGCCCCTGCGGCAGGATCGCGTCTGGATCATCGTGGACCGTTACGCCGAGTTGTCGTAAGTACAACGGGCGTTTTCCGACGACGTGAGAGGCGCAGTGAATAAGGCTTTCGCCGAGTGTGCCGTGGGCAACGATTAAGAGTCCAATCATCTGTCGATTCTAGCCCATTGCCATCGCCTGCGTCCCCTGTGCAGCCTAGAGTTCTTCATCTTCCTCATCCGAGGCGCCGCCTTTGATTTCGAAGAGCCAGCAGATTTTTCGCGTATCCGGTCCCGATAGTCGATCACCCATCAGGCCACAGCGATAGGCGCGTGCGGAGAGCCGCTCAAAATGACGGCACGTGGGACATTTGCCAAAGGGCGAGCCGCCGCTATCAGCTTGAAAGGTGGTTAGGGTTTCGCGCAGCGCAGAAACCGCGTTCCGGATCCGGTTGGGGCTGATGTCGCGGGTGGCGTGTATCCACGCAAGCTGCGGCTGTGCGTCATACAGGAACTGCTCGCCGGTCGCCGATAGGCGCAGACGCACGACCCGACGATCAAGGTCGTCCTGGTAGCGTTCAATCAGACCACGCCTGTCGAGTAGTAGCAGACTCTGCGAAATCGTGCCTTTGGTCAGGCCGAGGTATTCGCCCAACGCCTGCGGTGTATTCGAGTAACGATTGGCACCGGCCAAGTAGACCAGCGCCTCGACGTGGACCGGGGAAAGTTGTTCGTCAGCGCCGGTACGCCGAGCTTCGGCGCGCATCAGGTTACCCAAACGCTCGACGAGTTCAAGCAGTACGAGTGGATTCTTATCCATGTTTACAGCCGGTAGCGGTCAAATTCAGAAGATTAATAGCAGCATAAGCAGATGCGCGGATTAATGTCGCAAATCGCTTTTTGGCCCTTAAGGGCGAATAAAGTATCGACTCGACACTAAGCGCGACATATTTTTAGCGTCGTTTTTTTAGTGTTGAGCCGATACTAAATTACTTTGACTCCCTGATCAAGTCCTAGCGCACCGACCATTGACGACTTGACTGCGCGAATCAATGAGCGCATTTAGTCGATGGCAATCACAATGCTTGAGTTGGCCTGTTCGGAGATGACTCTCGACAACAGGCTTCCGAGAGTTACGCCAGAGCGTGTGTCGAGCCAAGTCGGTGCAGCGAAACGGAAATGAAATCCGCCAGACTTTGCCGCCACCCACAATTCGCGATTCGGTGTTTGCCTGTTGATGATAATTTTGCTGTCGTTCTCGAAGCTGAGCGTTAGAATTCCGCTGGCAAATTCGCTGTCGATGTCCGCATCAACTTGATCGAGCTGCTCCTGCAGGCCGAGCAACAACGCGTCAACGCGCCGGTGAAATTCGCTTTCGGGCATCACGTCTAGGGCTGACATGTCAGACTTTCATGGCTGGTTTGGCGCGTATTTTCGCCCGATTCGGCGTGTTACCATCGACAGAACTCTTCATCAACTAAGCTCATGCGATCCCTACGAATTCTACGCAGTTTGTTGCTGTTTATCGTTGTCGCCGGACTCACTGGATGTGGTCAGAAGGGACCATTGAGGCTTCCAGATGTGCCGAAATCCGCAACGTTGGCAGGAATGTAACGATGACTGCGATCGAGGTTTTTGGCGGGAACTATGCGGGTGGCGAGTTGTGTGTAGAGGGCGTCTCGCTGAGCGATATCGCGCGCACGCACGGTACGCCGACCTTCGTCTATTCAAGAGCCGCGCTAACGCGCGCCTTTAAGCGATTAGATACGGCCGTCAAAAACGCGCGCGGAGACCTGCCTTATACGATCTGCTATGCGGTAAAAGCCAACTCCAACATCGCCGTTCTGAATGTTTTAGCGCGGCTGGGAGCAGGATTCGATATCGTGTCTGGTGGAGAATTGCGACGGGTGCTCGCGGCTGGCGGTAATCCACGCAAAGTCGTTTTTTCGGGGCTGGGCAAGACAGCAGAAGAAATGGTGCTGGCGCTTAAAACCGGAATTAAGTGCTTCAACGTGGAGTCCGAATCAGAACTCGAACGACTCGACACCATTGCGCAGTCGCTTCATCTGCGAGCGCCAACTAGCCTGCGCGTGAATCCTGATGTCGATGCCAAGACCCACCCGTACATTTCCACCGGATTGAAAAACAACAAGTTTGGCATTGCCTTTGACCGTGCGCGTGACGTATATCGGCGCGCTTCAGCAATGGCGGGAATAGAGGTCGTCGGCGTCGATTGCCATATCGGCTCGCAGCTCACCGATGCGTCGCCACTGGTAGAGGCAATGCACAAGATTGTGGCGCTGGCGGATTCGCTGGCCGAAGACGGGATCCCTATTCGCCACATTTGCCCGGGCGGGGGCGTTGGTATCACCTACTCGGCAGAGCAGGAAATCGATCTCACAAAATATGCTCAGGCGCTACAGCTTGCCTTAGGGGCGCGCCAAGTCGAACTTCTGCTCGAACCAGGCAGAGCGATTGCGGGTAATGCTGGCCTTCTGTTGAGCCGGGTGGAATACGTAAAGCTTGGGCAGCATAAGAACTTCCTCATCGTCGATGCGGCCATGAACGATTTGATCCGCCCGGCGCTATATCAGGCGCATCACGAAATCGTCGCCGTCAAACAGGGCGGCGTTGGCCAACCACGAGAGTACGACATTGTCGGGCCGGTCTGCGAAAGCGCCGACGTGCTCGGTTACGAAAGGACGCTCTGCGCGAACGCCGGCGACTTGCTCGCCGTTCTATCCGCGGGCGCATACGGCTTTGTTATGTCATCGAACTACAATTCGCGACCACGCGCGGCAGAAGTGATGGTCGATGGAAATGCGGCTTATGTTGTGCGAGAACGCGAGTCATTTGAGACGCTCGTCGCCGGCGAATGTCTGCTTGAGGGATAGCGACACACCGCAAGTCGTTAGGCGCGTACCAAGGGGAAACAGCCGCACAATTTTTACGCAGTGCCATCTGTGCGATATTGTGTAGTATCGATTCGATACCAATTTGCAAAACACAATTGCAAATAAGCGGTCTTGACAGCACGAATATCTGGTGTTCAAAAAAATTCTTACATAGAATCCGCTTCACCAAGTGCTCGCGGCGAATGTTTTTTGGATTCCTCGCATTTGGATTCTTTTAGGCAAGCAACCGCGAGTGGAGTGAGGTTGTTTCGCCGTCTCTAGCATTCTCGGCAACTGCCAATCTCAATCGTTCGTCTGAACTGATGTCTTGGTGATTCGATTCAG
Source organism: Burkholderiales bacterium (assembly GCA_043788115.1). Taxonomy (GTDB): domain Bacteria; phylum Pseudomonadota; class Gammaproteobacteria; order Burkholderiales; family Usitatibacteraceae; genus UKL13-2. The sequence goes on along the minus strand of JAYVUH010000270.1, from coordinate 597 downwards.
TTGAATCGGGTCCTAACAAGCAATTCGGTCCAACCATCGAAAGGAGTTGATCATGGCAACAGCCAAGAAAAAGCCGGCAGCAAAAAAAGCGGCTAAGAAACCAGCAGCGAAGAAACCAGCTGCACGGAAAGTAGCAAAGAAGCCAGCGGCTAAAAAAGCAGCAAAAAAGCCAGCAGCTAAAAAAGCAGCAAAAAAGCCAGCAGCCAAGAAAAAGCCTGCGGCTAAGAAAAAGCCTGCTGCAAAAAAAGTCGCAAAAAAAGCCGCTAAGAAACCAGCGGCAAAAAAAAAAGTAAGTAAGAAACCTGCCAAGAAGCCTGCTGCAAAAAAAGCAGCCCCTAAGAAGGCGGCCCCTGTAGCGAAACCAGCGCCAATGGTGACTCCGGTCATCACGCCACTCATCAAGCCGATGGGTTAAGTTGGATTTAGGGCTTCGATCAATCTCAATCCGGCGGGACGCGTTGACTAATCTCTGCGCATCCTTCCGGGTTGAGACATTTCTGTTGGAATCCCTAACTCATGCGCCAGTCTGCGCTTAGGCGTTCAACGCCGCGCCCGCGGTCGCCGGGTCGACACCGAAAAGATCGGCCGCAGCGCTGA
>JAYVUH010000269.1:0-2247 GCA_043788115.1 Burkholderiales bacterium | reverse complement strand
CCGGGCTGGCCGGTGCGGCGGGCGCACCAGATGTTGCGGCGGCGGGAGCCGAAGCCGGCCCAGCCGATTGCGCCGCCGTAGTGGCAGGGGATGCCGGCGCGCGATCACGGCCGAGCAACGTGTAGCCCGCACCAACGGCGACCAGCACACCAGCTGCGATAGCGCCAAACAGCACGTTGCGCGAACGCGTATTTTTGGAGGACGCGGCCGGCGCTGCTGCCGTTGCATTTACCACTGGCGCGCTGACCGGTGCTGCTGCAGCAAGCGCCGCACTCACTGCAGGTGCGGCCACTGCCGCGTTCATCGCCAATGCATTGATCACCGTTGCATCTGCCGCACCGGGGTTGGCAACTGCGTTGTTGATCGCCGCAGCGAACTCCGCAGCAGTCTGATAGCGGTCATCGGGCTTCTTGGCCAACGCCTTTTTCATCACCGAATCGAACGAGCCCGAAATCGCGACGTTGAGCATCGACGGCGCCAGCGGCTCCTCTTGCAGCACCTTGAACATGATGGTGGTGGAGTTGCCGGTGAATGGTTTTTCGCCGGTCAAAAACTGATACAGAATCACCGCGCACGAAAACAAATCGCTGCGCCCGTCCACCGTCAAACCCAAAAATTGCTCCGGTGACATGTAGGCCGGCGTGCCGATTGCAGCACCGGCTTGGGTCAATTCAGATTTTTCAACCCGCGCAATGCCGAAGTCGGCAATCTTCACGCGCCGGTCGTCGAGCACGATCAAATTGGCCGGCTTGATGTCGCGATGCACGACACCATGCACGTGTGCATGCCCGAGTGCAGAAAGCATTTCGCCCATCAGGCGCGCGATGTCAGGCAGCGCAAAGCGTTCGTCGGCCTCAAAGAATTCGCGCAGCTCGCGCCCCTTGACGAACTCCATCGCAATGTAGGCAATCGGTTCGGCACCTGCGGCGCCTGTGCTGCTAACCGCACCACCGACGACGGTCGCATCGTCATCTTCGGCGACCGTTTCACCGTAGTCGTACACCGCGACGATGCCGGGGTGATTGAGGCGCCCGGCCGCCTGCGCCTCGCGTTTGAAGCGCGCCAGTATTTCCTCAGCTTCTGATGACCCGAGGCGCTTGGGCAGAATGGTCTTGATCGCGACCGTGCGCTCGATCGATGGATCGAACGCCTCATACACCACGCCCATCGCGCCTTTGCCGAGCTCGCGGCGGATCAGGTATTTTCCGAGTTTGGTGAGGGTGGCCATGGCAGCAGCGTCAGGGGCAACTCACCCTTACTTGTATTTGGAATCGATATCCCACACCGTGGTCTGGATCAGGCGTTGCACCATGGTGTCGAGGCCGACGCCACCCTTGGCGCCATCGGAGACCCCCATTACGCTGGAGCGAGTCGCGCCAACTTCCATTTTTAGTTCCTTGTATCCCTGCGCCACTTGCTCCGTTGTGTTGGCGTCCATGATCTTGTAGCGCATGCCGACCAGCCAGACGCCGGTCGTTTCCTGATTCTGCACCGAGCCTGCCACGGTGCCAGCCGCACTGCCGGCGATGCCGCCGAACAAACCCAAGAGACCACCGACCGCGCGACCGTCAAACCCCTTTTGGTTTTCGGCAATCTGCTCAGCCTTGAGAATGTCGAACTTGACCACCCATTTTGTGGTCTTGAGCTTGCCGATCTGCATGGTTTTCCGGGCAGCATCGGCATCGCCCAGGTTGTACGCGAGTGAAATCTCCTGCAGCAGGTTGCCGAGGTTGCTGCGCTCCAACACCGGGAAATTGGCATTTGACAATTCGAGTTCGCCGAAGTCGGCGATATTGTTGGGGCCAAACTTTTGCGCGAACGTGGCGTTGTTGCTTTTTACATCGCCAGGAATCACCACCAACGCCGGGCCACGCTTGGCCTTGTTGACGTAATCCACTTCCTTGTAGGCAACCGAATCGGCGGCAGCGTTGGCTTTTTCAGAGGTTGAGCTGCCAGCGGTCGGCGAGGCATTACCGAACACCGGCTGTGCCGATAGTTCAGTTGATAGAGCCAGCAGAACGAGCAACGCTGAAACGGCTGTGAATTTAACGGTACATTGATGCGATGAAGACATGATGTTTTCCTTCGGGAATAAAACCAGGCGGTGTTTCGGGTGCGGGTGTGGTGAGATTATTCGAACGATTACATTTTCGCGGGAGTAGCTGTGTGCGTGCTCAAGCTGCTTGTCGCACGACCATTGGCTGCCTCAGTGACCTGTTTGAACTGGGTGGACTGCGTGAACTGCGG
>JAYVUH010000268.1:0-4565 GCA_043788115.1 Burkholderiales bacterium | reverse complement strand
GCCGACTTCAAGACGCTGACCCTGCGGGTCAAGCCCGGCATCTACTTTGCCGACCATCCGGTCTTTGGCGGCAAGAAGCGCGAACTGGTCGCAGAAGACTACGTTTACTCGATGAAACGCCTGTTTGACCCCGCGTTGTCTGCGCCCTTGCTCGCAGAAGTCGAAGACAAGATCGTCGGCTCAACCGAGTTGATGAAACGCGTGCGCAAAGCCAATAAGATGGACTACGACACGCCGATGGAAGGCTTGCGCGTGTTGGATCGCTATACCTGGCAGATCAAACTCAACGAAACGCAGCCCGATTTTTTCTATAACTTGACCGACTGCCGCGTGGCGTGCGCGGTCGCGCGCGAGGTTGTTGAGAAGTACGGTAACGATTTTGGCTCGAACCCGGTTGGCACTGGCGCTTACAAGTTGGTGTCGTGGAAACGTTCCTCGCGCATGGTGTTCGAGGTCAACCCGAATTTCCGCGAGGCCTTTTTCGAGGGCGAACCTGCCGCTGATGATCTTGAGGGACAGCAGATCTTGGCGCAAATGAAGGGTAAACGGTTGCCGCAGGTGCATCGCTTCGAAGTTGCCGTCATCGAAGAGCGCCAGCCGCGCTATCTGGCATTTCTGAACAACGAATTTGACTTGCTGTGGCTGTTTCCAGAAGACTTCGCCAACATTACCTTCCCCGGCAACAAACTCGCGCCCGGTCTCGCCAAGACTGGCATTCAGATGCAGCAAGTCGCGGCGCTCGACTTTACCTACGTCTACTTCAATATGGAAGACGCCACCGTGGGCGGCTACACACCGGACAAGATCGCGCTGCGTCGTGCGATTTCGTTGGGCTACAAAACCGCTGACGAAATTGCGATCATTCGCAAAGGCCAAGCGATTCCCGCGTACACCCCATACGCACCTGGCTCACAAGGCTGGACGCCTGATTTCAAGACTAACGTAGGCGAATACGATCCTGCGAAAGCCAAGGCATTACTCGATATGTATGGCTACACGGATGTTGATGGTGACGGCTTCCGAGAAATGCCCGACGGTTCACCGCTGGTGTTGAAACACAACTCGTCGCCGACTGATCGCGACAAACAGTTCGATGAGTTGTGGAAGCGCTCGATGGACGCCATCGGCATCAAGATTGAAATTCGCAAGGGCAAGTGGCCTGACTTTCTGAAAGAATCGAACGCGGGCAAATTGATGATGTGGCAGCTTGGCCTTTCGGCCACGTCGCCGAGCGCGGATACCTGGTTGCAAACTTATTACAGTCCCAATGCGGGCTTCAAGGGCAATCGCTCGCGGTTCAAAAACGCTGAGTACGATCGCTTGTTTGAGGCCAGCGAACAACTGCCACACAGTCCTGAACGCACCAGGCTTTACCAAGAGATGGCGCGTATTCTCGCGGTCTACGCGCCGTCAAAAATCAACACTCACCGCATTCTGACGGATTTGACCTACCCATACGTCATCGGATTTCGCCGCCCCGCAGTGCAGTCCCAGTCGTGGTGGCGCTTCGTCGATGTCGATGTCCCGGTGATGAAGCAGTTCGAAGCCAAGCGGTGATGCCGATGCGCCGGCGCTCGTATTTCCGCTTGGCGCATCTGCTGCTGGTCGCGATGGCATTCGGCGCTACCTCGGCAGTCGCCCAGCCCGATCCGAACAAGGTGATGCGCTACGCCTTCGAGATTGCCGAGACGGGTTTCGATCCGGCGCAGACGTCGGATTGGTACTCGTCGTACGTTTTCTCCAATATTTTTGATACGCCACTGACCTACGATTATCTGGCGCGGCCGCTGAAGTTGAAGCCCGGCGTGCTGGAAGCCATGCCGGAAGTTTCGCCGGATGGCACGCAATACACGCTGCGCTTCAAGAAGGGCATTTACTTCGCCGATGATGCTGCATTCGGCGGCAAGAAGCGTGAGATGGTCGCCGCCGACCTTGCTTACAGCATGAAGCGCCTATTCGACAACAAAACGCGCTCGCCGAATTTGCAGTTTCTCGACGGCAAGATCGCCGGCATGGAAATCCTCAAGCAGCGCCAGCGTGACACTGGCAAGTTTGACTACGATCTGCCGATTGAGGGCTTTACGCTGCTCGATCGCCATACGCTTAAGATCAAACTGGCGCAGCCGGACTACAACTTCCTTTACATGCTTGCCTACAACGCGACCTCGGCGATGATTGCGCGCGAAGTTGTTGAGTTTTACGCCAACGACATCATGGCCCATCCGGTCGGCACCGGGCCTTACAAACTCGAATCGTGGAAGCGCTCTAGCCGCACTACGTTGGTCGCCAATCCGGATTTTCGGGAAGAGTACTACGACGCAGAGCCCACGTCTGGTGACGCCGCCGACGAATCTACGTACAAGAAAATGAAAGGTAAGCGCCTGCCCTTGATCGGGCGTATAGAGATGTACGTGATCGAAGAAACCCAGCCGCGCTGGCTGTCTTTCCGCAACCAGCAGCACGACTACATCGATCGCGTTCACCCTGACTTTGCGACTGTGGCTTTTCCCAATAATATTTTGGCCAAGGACTTGCAGGTACAAGGTGTGCAGATGACGCGCACGCCGTCGATGGAGGTGACCTACGCGTACTTCGCGATGGAGCATCCGCTGGTGGGCGGCTACACGCCGGAAAAGATCGCGCTGCGTCGCGCGCTTTCGCTTGGCTACAACAGCCCGCAGGAAATATCGATCAATCGGAAAAACCAGGCGGTTGCAGTGGAAGCGCCAGTCGGTCCCGGCGCATTTGGTTTTGATCCCAACTTCCGTTCGGCGACCAATAGCTACGACCCGGCGCGTGCCCGTGCGCTGCTTGATCTGTACGGCTACGCTGATCGCAACGGCGATGGTTACCGTGAGCTTCCCGACGGCTCGCCACTGGTCATCGAGATGTCGTCAACGCCGACCTTGCGTGATCGTAACCTCGATGAAAACTGGAAAAAGAGCATGGATGCCATCGGCATCAAGATCAACTTTCCGAAGGCGCAGTGGCCGGATTTATTGAAGGAGTCACGCGCCGGCAAATTGATGAGTTGGCGGCTTTCTTGGGGCGCGGCGTATCCTGACGCAGACGCCTTTTACGTCATGCTTTATGGCGCGAATGGCGGACAGGCAAATCATTCGCGCTTCAAGAACGCCGCGTTCGACCGATTGTATGAAAAGGCACGCACGCTCCCGCCGAACGACGAGCGCATGGCGGTCTATCGCGAGATGAATCGCATCTTTTTGACGCTGGCACCGTGGCGCTTGGGTGTAAGTCGAATCGACACCGACATGACGCACGCATGGGTGGTTGGCTACAAACGCCACCCAACCCTGCGAAGCGCTTGGAAGTACGTAGATATTGACCTTGATATCAAGAAAGTGCGCTCGCAGTGAGTAACCAAGCTAGGGGAACTTCTACAAACCTCAAAATCTTGTCTTCCCGGCGAAGGCCGGGATCCAATTTCGTTGATGAATCAATGGTGTACAAAACTTGGATACCGGCCTTCGCCGGTATGACAGGGGTTTTTAGAAGTTACCCTAGATCAAACACTAGCATTGGCGGGCGTTTTCAGAAATTTGTGTCTGGAAAAGCCCGCCAATGCTGGAGTTTGTCAATCTTAATGCTGATGTTGTGTTTGTTGATTGCTGCGCCATTGGCCGACGCCAAGACGATCCGCATTGCCTTTCGCGCCGTCGAAACGGGCTTTGACCCGCAAAAGGTCGAGGACCGCTACTCGGTTGGCATCTGTGAAAACTTGTTCGACTCGTTGTTGACCTATGATTGGTTGGCAAGACCAGTTCGCTTGGTACCGCAAGTGGTGGAAAAAGTGCCTGAAGGCGAAGAGGGCGGCACGCGCTTTACCTTCCGCATTAAACCCGGCATCTACTTTGCCGATGATGCCGCGTTCAATGGCAAGAAGCGTGAGTTGGTTGCGCGCGACATGGAATACGCGGTCAAGCGCTTTCGCGATCCGGCTAATCGCAGTCCTTACTCTTGGCTGTTTGAGGACAAGATCCCCGCGCTCGATCAGTACGTCGAGCGGATCAAGAAGTCTGGCGCAACGTTCGACTACGACCGGCCGATTGATGGTCTTACTGTCGTCGACAGGTACACCATCTCGTTCAAGCTCAAAGAACCCGACTACAACTTCATTTATTATTTTGCGATGCCAATCGTTGTGCCGGTGGCGCGCGAGGTTGTTGAAAAATACGGGCAAGACACCATGGCGCATCCGGTCGGTACCGGACCCTACATATTGAAAGAGTGGGTTCGTGCCTCGAAAATTGTTCTCGAACGCAATCCGAATTACCGGGGGCACACGCTGGGAACCGAGTTCGCCGACGCAAACGATATATGGGATCAAGACGCCATCAAATCGCTCGCAGGGAAAGCGCTGCCATTGATTGATCGCATCGAGATCACGCCAATTGAACAAGAGCAGCCTCGCTATCTGGCCTTCATGAACAAGCAGCACGATTACATCGAAGAAACGCCGCTTGCCTACGTGACGCAATTAGTGTCTAACGGCACGTTGTCTGCGGAACTGCAAAAGCGCAACGTTCGCGCCTTCCCGGAGTTAC
>JAYVUH010000267.1:0-2508 GCA_043788115.1 Burkholderiales bacterium | reverse complement strand
TGAGAGAAAACGCAGCGCTTCATCGCGACGGCGCTCCGACTCACGCAGCGGCGTAATGTCGGCAATGGTGACAATCAATCCAGTTGCCTCACCGATGTGGGAATACAGTGGCGCGAACTGTACGACACAATCCCGCTCGGCAATGGCATCAATCGTCTTCGCCTCAACGGTGGTCGGTGAACCAGCGCGCCAAGCCGCGTTACCATCGGACTGCGCAGCCGATACCGCATTGGCCTCCAACAATTTCGGCAGCAGCACATCCCACGAGCCGGCTTCGTCAGGCCGCAATCTGGCCAAGACGTCCCGAAGTTCGCGCCCTTGCAACGGTCTCGCCGTGGCCGCGCCGATCTGGTCGGTCGTTGCGTTCAGCAGTCGGTCTGCCATGCTGTTTGATAGCAATATCTGCCCGTTGAAATCCACCACCAACGCGGCGGTAGGCAAACTTTCGAGCGTATCAGCGACAAACCGCTTAAGACTTCGCAGCCGATCTGTGGCGGCCGTGATCGTGACGATGCGGCGCTCGATAAAGTCCGGAATGCGCAAACGACGCGCGGGTTGCGCCCCCTGCGCTGCAACGATGGCGCTGCGTGTACCGGGAAGTACATCAGGCTCAGCGGCCATGCGCGCCAGCTCGGCGTCAAAGTAGCGCTGCGTTGCCTCCAGCTTGCGCCAGCTCCAAAGCGGGTAGGTCATTGCCACCGCGAACAACGCCACCGTCGGGCTGATCCATACCATGCCAAGCTTAAACAGCAATAGCGTGCTCAACAACAGGCAAGCGATCGCCGCAATCGCCAGTATTAGTGACTGGCGTGGATTGAGCCACAGGTACCCACACATCACCATCATGACCGCGAGCATGGCGAGCAGCGCGCTCCCTACCGCATCCACCGCACGCAATTCAACGCCTTGCACCAGTGCTTGCACAACGTTCGCGTGCACCTCGATACCGGGCATCGCCCGCGCCGACCCTGTGACAGGTGTCGGGAATTCGTCGCCAAGCCCGCCGGCCGTGACGCCGACCAGCACAATCTTGTTGGTGAAGGTGGCGGCTGGTACATCCCCACGCAATACGCTGATGTAAGGGATGACGGTGAAGGTGCCCGCCGGGCCGGCGAATGGCAACAGCAATGGATGCTCGCGCTGCCACGGACCACCAAACCGATCTGGTAGCGGCGTGGGCGTGCCAACAATCCCCGCCACCGTCTTGACTCTGTCGGAGAACAGGCCGCTTTGCACGAGTGCTTCATACCCCAGCAGCCGGAACTTTGGGCTACCCGCCCCGGCATTCAGAAACACGCGCCGCAACACGCCGTCGGCATCGGTTTGCGACTGGATTTGCGCCAACGCCAATGCACCGTCGCCGATCGCAGCCACCGGCGGCAGATCGCCGATGATCAAGCCCTCGTCGACTCGTGGAATGACCGGTAGCACGACACTGCCGGCGTGGGCGATGGCAGCGCCCAACGCCGCGTCGGCTTGCGGATTGGTCTTATCTGGCTCCGTCAGAATGAGGTCAAGCGCGATAACGGCGGGCTTCGCCGCCACCAATTTCTCCAACAGCGTCGCGTGGATGGCGCGCCGCCAAGGCCAGCGGCCGAGTTGCTGCAGGCTCGCGTCATCGATACCCACTATCACCACTTCGGCAATGGCGGGACGCTGCCAAAGGCGCATGGCGAGGTCGTAACCTGACTGGTCGATCCGCGCCAGCCAGTCGAAGCGCGCAGCCGTACCGATGACGGCAAACAGCAGCAGCAGGATCACGATCCACTCACGCCAGAAGGAATGCTTCATTGACGTTTACGAGGTGCGGGGCGAAGGCGCAATGGAGGTGGCGGGTGGGAGCATTGGTCAAATAGCAGTTTGTTGAAATTCGTAATGCCAATCCGGGTGAGATCGTTGCGCTCCAATTCCCCCTTTGTAAAAGGGCCTGTCCTGAGGCGGCCGAAGGAGAGACTGAGGGGGATTTTCGATCATTGTCGATGCCTTGCTCTCCTCCTTCGTCCGCATTTGCAACGGGGAAGGTAGACCAACAAAAATCGACTATCGAACGAATATCGTAAATTTCAACAGGCTGCTAAAACAAGGTGCTGAAGACCTCGATCGCCTGGGGATCGCTCCATTCACCCGCGTCCTTGATGTTGCCCGGTGAAGAACCGGTTCCGACCACACGCACCCGTACAAAATAAGTTCCCTTGGAGAGCCCCTCCAGCAGTAGCGTGCTGTCCGGCGTCACGCGACTCTGCAAAATTTCGGCAAAGTTTTCACGGCGCGAAACATCATACTGGTAGGTCTGATCGTTGCCACCCTTCCACTTAAGTTGGGAACGATTTCCGACCAGCACCGGGGTTATCTTGAGCTTGCTGCTGCGTACCACGACTTGCCACGCCGCGCTGAATGCGCGCGGCTTGCCGTCGGCACCAATCGCCGCGACACGCCAAAAAAAGCGATTGCTGCCAAACGTCAGGTTGACAATATGACTGGTCGTTGCAATGGCGGATTGATCTACCA
>JAYVUH010000266.1:0-2111 GCA_043788115.1 Burkholderiales bacterium | reverse complement strand
AGTGAGTGGTGCGAAAGGCGGGACTCGAACCCGCACGCCTTGCGGCGCTGGAACCTAAATCCAGTGCGTCTACCAGTTCCGCCACCTTCGCGTGTGGATATTCTGTTGTGGCCGACTGCAAAACATTCGAATTTTACTCGAAAACCAGAGCGAACCATGGGATTGTGGACAGATTTTTCCCGCCTGCGTAGAGAGTGCCTGGCACTGGCGGTGGCCTGATCGGCGGGGTACATCAAAAATGCCAGCCAGTGCGCCATTCGTTTGTTCGCAGCATGACGCGTCAGCGTCAGCGGCCAGTAAAATCCCGTCTTATGACACCAAGCGAATACTGCGAGCAAAAGATCGACCGACACGGCTCAACGTGCCATTACAGTCTTTTGTTTCTGGACCCGTCGCGCCGTCGGGCAATGACGGGGTTGGCCGCGTTTTGTCGCGAGTTGCATGACATCGTGGAGAGCACCGTCGACGAAAATGCGGCACGCATCAAGCTCGCCTGGTGGCGCACTGAAATTGCCGCACTCTACCGCGGCGACCCCCAACACATGGTGACGCGCGCTCTGGCACCTTGCCTTGAACCGTTTCGCATCTTGCAGCGTTGCCTCAATGACATCGTCGACGGCGCAGAAATGGATTTGCTGCAGACGCGGTATCTCGATTTCATCGCTCTGGAGCGCTACTGTCAATTGGAGGCGGCACCGGCCAGCGAATCTGCGGCGAATATCAACGGCGGCAGTGTGGAAGCGACGCTGGACTACGCACGCCGACTGGGGGTCGCGTTGCGGCTTACTAGAGTTATCCGAAACGTTGGCGAAGATGCGCGCCGTGGCCGGGTTTACCTACCGGTGAACGAGTTGCAGCAGTTCGGAGTGCCGGTTGCCGACATTTTGAATGCACGCTACTCAGACAACTTCACCAGGTTGATGCAATTTCAGCACGACCGCGCGAGCCAATACTTTGATTCCGCCCTCACCCGGTTGCCGGCGCACGATCGGGGAGCCCAACTCACCGGCTTGATTGCCGCCGCAATCTATCGCACGCTGCTCGAAGAGATTCGTGCCGACGGATTCAAGGTGCTACACCAACGCACTAGTCTTACGCCGATTCGCAAATGGTGGCTGGCTTGGAAAACGCGGATCTGCGTCTGAACGAAGCAGGACTTTTAAAGAGAAAAGGCGAATAGGCCGCCCGCGCGGGTTTGGACCACAAACATCTCTTTGCCTGATACTGCCAGCGCCAGTGGCGGCGCCGTAATCGCACTGCCGTCAGTCTGCGCGCGGCCAATCAGATTGCCGTCTTCGCGCGAAAAGGCATGCAACACTCCCTGAAAATCGCCGACAATCACCGCGCGCGAAAGCGACACCGGTGCACTGAGCGTTCGATACGCCAATTGGTCCTGCTTCCACAAACTTGAGCCGGTAGAGCGCGACAACGCCAGCATGGAAGATTTTTCATCAGACACAAATACATAGCGCGCATCGAATGTCATCCCCATGAAGCTCGACACTTCTCGCGTCCACAGAGGCTGGCCATTGCTGACGTCAAAGCAGGCGACGCGCCCTTGAAACGCTACCGCGCAAACATCGCGCGTGCTAATTACCGGGCTGCTGGTGATATCAGCGATTCGCTCCAGTTCAGTCGCGCCCTTGGGAAGCGCAACGGTACCTTCCCAGCGTAATGTGCCGTTGGTACTGTTAAGCGCCACCAGTTTGCCACCGGGGAACCCGGCATACACCGCATCGGCAGACGCAGAAAATCCTCCGAAATTGCGCAAAATGAGCGCTGGCGCAGTGCGCTGGTAGACCCAAAGGCGTTTACCATCGGATGCAGAAAACGCGTACACCCGGTTGTCATTGCTGCGTACAAATACTGCGTCTGGCGTTACCAGTGGTGGAGCCAACACCTCACTTGATACCTGAGTCTTCCATTTTTCGCGCCCCTTGGCGTCGAACGCCAGAATATCGCCTTTGACCGTAGCGACGGCTACTGTGTCGGCAAGCGCGCCCACTCCAGCGGACAAGCCTTCCTTGGCGGTTTGCACGCGCCATTTTTGAGTCCCCGCCATAGCGTCGAAAGCCGCCAACTCACCGTTGCTGCCAGCCGCATACACCGTA
>JAYVUH010000265.1:0-3585 GCA_043788115.1 Burkholderiales bacterium | reverse complement strand
GTCGGATACGGGCGCGAGCTTTCTGCAATATGATTCGGTTTGCTGTGCGCTTCATGCAGTCAAATTCATCGTGCAACGACGAAAAAGGAGATCGCAATGAAAAGTAGCCGGAAGTTGACTTCTGTCGGCGTGTTTGGAGCAGGCCTTTTGAGCGGCCTAGCCTTTGCTGGACTGCTATACGCCCAAGCGGGCGGGGGCTATGCGACAAAGATGATTTTCCGCGGCGATCTGCAGAACTTGCCGGGTCAGGAAGTGATGGTGTTTTCTAGCGACTGGAACCCGGGATTCCGGCTGCCGCTCCACAAGCACCCGAATGGGCACGAGTGGACCTACGTGGTCGAAGGGGAGCAACTCTTCTTTATCCAAGGCGTTGGAGAGAAGGTCATTAAGGCCGGGGAGATCGTCTACACGCCGCCTGACACGCCGCACTTCGGGCGCAATGCAACAGATAAGCCGTCGAAGACAATCGTGTTTCGTATCAAGGATAAAGACCAGCCCATTATGGTGGAAGTGAAGCCCTGAACTGGCGGCCGACTAAAAGCGACCATTCGCATGGCGCTAAATGTCGGCCTGGTGCTGTTTACGCCAACCTAAAACCCAAACGTCACCTTCGCCCAAGGCCAAACACTCGACAGAAACCACGTCCACCCACCGGCGACGAGCAGGTACCGAAACAATTTGCCGACGGCAAACAACGCCATGCACGCCCAGAAGTTAAACCGCATCCAACCAGCGGCCACGCACAGCGCATCGCCAAATAGCGGCACCCAGCTAAACAGCAGCGACCACAGTCCGTACTTCTTCAGCCACTCAATCGCCTTGCCTTCTGCTTTGTTCGGGAACAGTCTGCCGAGCCAGTAAGAGGTGACGCCCCCACAGGTGTTGCCGACAGTCGCCACCGCAATAGCGGCCCACAGCAAATCGGGGTATTTGGTGAGCAGACCGACCAACACAATTTCGGAGGAGCCGGGCAGGAGTGTGGCCGAGATGAAGGCTGATGCAAACAGGCCCCACAGGCCCGCGTCAGGAGAGAATTCGAACATTGTTGTTATGGTTTTGGGTTAGGCCAAGTGCGGTGCACGTCGGAGCTGCGGCTCATAGTGCCATGCAGCAAGCGAGTTCAACTAAAAATAAAACTCCCCTATCGGCGGGTAGTTTCAGACTATTTTGCTTGAAGAAGCGCGCCAGCGCTTGTGTTTTAACTTTGTTTTACTGCGCTGGCGCAGCCCCAGCAGGTGAAGGTGGTGGTGGCGGATCGCCGTAGCCGTACGACACGCGGCTGGTTTTCTGCGTTAGACCAACCTGGATCCAGCCGTGGTTGATGCCAACGCGCCAGCCGTCTGGTTGCGCCCAAATGTAGAACATGTTTTTCTTGGTGACCTTGTCGATGACCGCCATTTTTAGAATGGCCGTGCGTGTGTTTTGGTAGGTCAGTTGCGCGAGTTCGAGTAGGTAAGGACTTTCGGTGCCGTCGTCGTAGAGAACCGCTACGGTCTGGCCTTCGTTGTGGATCATCACATCGCGACGGAACGAGTATTTCTTCCGATCCGCCTGATCGCCAGTCGGTCCGTCCTTATGAGTCCATACCCAGCCGGTGTAGTAGCGCACCTTGCGGTTCTTGATCGGCGTGTTGGACTTCGAGCCGAATACATAGCCGTCTTGCTCGTCACGCGCCTGGTCGTTGATCCAAATTTCGTTTTCGGTGAGCTTGAGTGTGTCAGTGATGACGATGCGCTTGCCGCCGTAGCGCTGCGACACGAAGCCGCAGGCGTTAGCTTTCATCGTCCCCTCAAAGGATTTGGTCGCCACGACGTAGCGCCACCAAACTTCGCATCCCGCCGAGGCGCGCAGCTTGCTGACGTCGAGGTCTTTGAACGTTTCCGGGCGCTTGTGCGCATCAAACATCGCCTTTTCGTCCAGCGGCGTGAAGATCTCAAGCTTGATGGCGTTCTCTTTTTCATCGGTCGTGAGGCGGTAGACGCGCTGGCGGTAGGCTTTCGACAAATCCCCATCGAGCGATTGTTGGACGTAGTAAATGTTGCTGCCAAGCTTGGGTGCGTCGACTGGGGCAAAGATGTGATGCGTGTGCGTGATTTTGTCGAGGGTGAGCGCGTCGGTCTTGCCCGCCTTCACATCCGTCTGCTGCTGCCAGACTTGCTCGTTATTGTTCCACTCGCCGCCAAACCAACTCACGAATCGCGTCAGGTCGGCGGCCAGCGGTGAGGTTGGCGCAGCGGCTGTCGCTTGCGCAAGCGCTGTGGCGGCAAGGAAAGTGAGCAGCGAGAGTAGGCAGCGCTGGACGTGTTTCATGGAACCTCCGAAATTTGTCCGGACATTTTACGGGCGAAACCGGGTTCGGGCTAAATCAGCGGCGGCGACAGCGGGCGCTCGGCAGTTTCTGCTTAACGGCGCTCGCGTATCGTCGTTGCGATCTCGTCCAGACGCGCCTCGATGCGGGTTAGCACCGCCACCACGTCATTTGCGTCGCCTGTCGATGCGGGCGGCAACGCGCCGTCACGATGTTTGAGCGCATCCCGCGCGGCAAGAATGCGATTGCGGAACGCCAGCGCGTCAATGATGCCCGTGAGCTCCATGTTCGCCCCACCGTGCTGGCTCTGTCCGGCCGTTTCGAATTTGAGCGTCGCTAGATTGAAGTGCTTGAGAATCGGCCCTTCACTGAAAGTCACGTCTTGGATGTTCTCCAGCGGAATGGTTTTCTCAACCTGCACCAAGATGCCCTTACGGAACCGGATGGATTTGTCGGTGAGTTCGCACTCGAGCTTGTCAAAGTAGTGCCGTGCCCACCACTGGCCGGCACCCAAAAACCAGATGATGGCGACTGGAATACCGATGATGGTAACGATCATCGTGAAGCCGATGGTGACGACGAGGTAAGGGCGGATCAGTGGGTTAAACGACGCACGAAACGATGTGGGTTCGGTGATCGCGATGGCGTTACTGTTCATGAAGTTTCCCTGGCATCAACGGCTCATTGACGCAGATATCACAGTCGGCAATTTTGCGGGTCGGTCTGATGCGCAGGAAAATACGGTAGCCACGCTCGAGGATCCACGGCATGGGCGGGATTGACAACAATTTGCCGATTAAACGAAAACGGGGCAGTGCTCGCCACAGGGCGAGAAAACCCGCAGCGCCGTGTGTGATGCCTGCCGCGGTCTGAACATGAAATCGTGCCATCGCTTCCTGCCGAGAAATGCCATGCGGTAAGGCGGCGTCCACGCAGGTGGTCAGATCAACCCAACTCATGTCGGCGGCCCCCGATTGGCGCTGGTAGAAACCAATTTCTCGTGAACAAATCGGACAGCCGCCGTCGAAATACACAGTCGCCACCGGCGCTGCGGTGGACGCTGGCGGTGTTGGAGCTTGAGTGGATGGTTCTGGTGTCACAAACGATATTTTGACGCCCGTCGTCGTCGCGCACAAGGTAAATTTGCCGCCCCGGCGTAGGGAGAAGTGATGGTGCCGCGAATATAATCTGGCGATGAACATTCTCTTTCAGCTATCGGGCTCGATTGCTTGTTACAAGGCTTGTACGGTCATTTCGCAATTGGTGCAGGCCGGCCA
>JAYVUH010000264.1:0-9690 GCA_043788115.1 Burkholderiales bacterium | reverse complement strand
CCGATCGTGATGAGGAATGACTTGTCGGCGACACTGGGCAACTGAAGGACACGGTACAGCGCGTCCTCCAATCCAACGTCGTCGAGCACGAAGGGTTCTTCAATGCACCCGACCGTGTCCGCTCTCCGCTGCATTCTTGGCGGCTTGCCGAGCAGGACATCCAGATCCATCGACACGGGTGAATTGCCAAACAGACGATCGTTGACCACCAAAGCGTAGTCCGCCGTCGCCGTGCCCACCACTGCAAACGGACAACGTTCGCGCGCGCAAAATGCCGCGAAGGTTTCAAGTGACTCGGGCGCAATCGCTAGAACATAGCGTTCCTGTGATTCGTTTGACCAAATCTCACGCGGACTCATGCCCGGATCTAATGTGGGCACATCCCGGAGTTCGAATGTGGCCCCCACCCCACCGGTATGTGCCAATTCCGGCAGTGCGTTTGAAATGCCACCAGCGCCGACATCGTGTATCGACAATATCGGGTTGTCCCGCCCTTTTTGCCAGCAGGCGTCAATCACCTCTTGGCATCGCCGTTGCATCTCCGCATTGGCGCGCTGGACAGAGTCGAAATCGAGTGTTTCGGTGTTAGTTCCCGCTGACACCGAGGATGCAGCACCGCCACCTAGGCCGATACGCATTCCCGGTCCACCCAGTTGAACGAACAGCGATCCGACGGCAAGTGGTTTCTTGTGCGTATGCTCGGCCGCAATGTTGCCGTAGCCACCAGCAATCATGATCGGCTTGTGATAGCCCCTTACCACACCGTTGACCGCCAGCTCAAAGGTACGGAAATACCCGCACAAATTGATGCGCCCAAACTCGTTGTTGAATGCGGCACCGCCGATCGGCCCCTCGATCATGATCTCGAGTGGCGAGGCCACGCGCCCCGGCTTGCCGTAAGGCGTTTCCCACGCATGGGAGTAGCCAGGAATATTCAAGTTTGAGACGGAAAACCCGGTCAGCCCCGCTTTCGGTTTGGCGCCGATGCCCGTCGCCCCTTCGTCGCGTATTTCGCCACCCGCCCCGGTTGCAGCACCAGGCCACGGCGCGATCGCAGTCGGGTGATTGTGCGTCTCAACCTTCATCAGCACATGTGTTTCTTGGGAGGAAAACTGGTACTCCCGATCCGCTCTTGGATAGAAGCGATCTATCTGTGCGCCCACCATCACCGCCGAGTTGTCGGAGTAGGCGACGATCGTACCGTTGGGCGACACCCGATGCGTGTTGCGAATCATGCCAAACAACGTCATGTCCTTGTCAACGCCATCAATCGTCCATCTGGCGTTGAAAATCTTGTGCCGACAGTGTTCCGAATTCGCCTGCGCAAACATCATCAGCTCAGCGTCGGTTGGATTCCGGGCGATCTTGATGTAATAGGCGTAGAGATAGTCGACTTCATCTGCAGACAGCGCTAAACCCAATTGCGCGTTGGCAGCGTCGAGTCCGGACTTGCCGCCCGCCAGTACGTCCACAATCGCCACCGGCGCTGGTGTCTGCGTATCAAACAAGGTGCGGCTGTCGAACCCCGGCGCACGCACTTCCTCGGTCATCGGATCATGCAGGCACGCGTACACGAGGTCCTGCTGCGCAGCTGAAAGACTGGAAAACCCACCAATCGCGTAGGCGGTCCCTCTCTCGACTCTCGACACAGCCTCCAAGCCGCAATTTTGGGCGATGTTGGTTGCCTTTGACGACCATGGCGAAACCGTTCCGCTGCGTGGAATCACGATCACCGCCGGTTCAAAGGACACGTTTTGCCCCTCTCCGTAGATCAACAGGCGCTCGAGGATTGGCCTTTCCTTGTCTTCCAGCGGCCGGACGGTCGAGACAAAATGCACAAACTCCGCATTGACGCCGCTGACGCTGAGGCCAGCCGCACGCATGACATCAAGAAGTTTCTGGACGCGAAATGGCGAGAGCGCCGATGGTCCCCTCAGCACGATCGGCACCGCTGCGTTGAGGTGGGCGGCGGCAGTCGTCGAATTCATGGGTACACGATGAGGAAATGGAGGACGGGAACAGGAGCGCCTGATCTAGCTCACTCCAGTCAAATTATACAGAGCACGCTGTCGATGTTCGTCCCAGCTGGATAGCAAGTCGATCAGACGTCAAAGCCACTTCAGTTGAACACGAACCCGCCGGAACGCCTCTCGGTCGATGCCATCCGCCCATAGCGAGACCACCCGTGGAAACCAACGCCGCCAGCCGGGGTCACCCAGCAACCGGTACGGAATGCTCGTGAAATAGGTGGAAACATAGGCGCGCGAACCCAGTACGCCCTCAGCCTCGACAACATCCCCGCGCTTGGCCGGATGACGATGGCGCAACCTGATTCTCAGTTGCCGTACTGGAGCCTGCTGGGTGCCGCGCTGCATAGCGAAAGACTCGCCCACACCCACGACGGGCGGCGTACCTTCCGGACTATTGGGCGCATCCAACTCAAACAAATAGAACGCTGCCACGGCACCCGCCGAAAGGTGTCGGACCAAATATATATCTGCGATCGTCGCCAGAAAAAGCAAGACGAGCAACAGAGCCCGCAGCCAATCCGGCATTTCAACAACGAATATCGCAGCAGC
The DNA here is from genome assembly GCA_043788115.1 of Burkholderiales bacterium. Classification (GTDB taxonomy): domain Bacteria; phylum Pseudomonadota; class Gammaproteobacteria; order Burkholderiales; family Usitatibacteraceae; genus UKL13-2. Next base: position 7,111 of record JAYVUH010000264.1, on the reverse strand, counting down.
AGCGAACAACGGTGCGGCCAACGTGAGCGCCAGATTGACATTCGATGGCTTGATCTCAATCCATCTTTCATCCATCAATTGCTCGGGAGTCATTACGCAACGCGATCCATGTGAGACCCTAGTTCAAGGCTGTAAAATTCGTGTGAACACCAAAAGGATTATTTTGACATGAGCGAAAGCTGGACCAACAGTTTGTTGAAGATGGGAGCCCAATTCGACGCAGGTCGCGTGATGGGCTACGCATCCGACACGTCTGACGGCTGGTCGATCGGATCGCGCGGCATTTGCGACCTATCGCACTACAGCCTGATCCGCGTTTCGGGCGAGGATGCCGGCAGCTTCCTACAGGCCCAGCTAACCAACGACGTGTTGGCGCTCGATGTCGGCGTCGCGCAGCTCAACGGCTGGTGTTCACCGAAGGGTCGTTTGCTAGCGGTCTTCACGCTCTGGCGTGCCAGCGATGCCTACTACCTGATGCTTCCACAGCCGCTACAAGCAGGAATCCTGAAGCGGCTTGGCATGTTCGTCTTGCGTTCCAAAGTCGCCATTGAGGACGCCAGCACGCTCACCATTCGCTTGGGCTTGATTAGTGGCTCATCATCGGAACTGACGGATATTCTTCCAGACGCCCCCACACCGGTTCCGGGCACGGTGCTCACTACCGCCCGAGGCACAGTCGTACGCCTGTCCCCCTCGCGCACTGTCGTCGTCGCCAACCCTTTAGACGCCGAACAGATGTGGGGCGAGTTGCTGTCGCAGCGTTCCAGATTGACCGCCAACGCTTGGGACTTAGCGAGTATCCAAGACGGCGTCATCGAAGTGCTACCCGAAACACAGGACGCGTACGTGCCGCAAATGGCGAACTTCGAACTTGCCGGTGGCGTGAGCTTCAAGAAGGGCTGCTATCCCGGCCAGGAGATTGTGGCCAGAACACAGTACCGGGGCATTCTGAAACGTCGCATGGCACGTGTCAGGATCGCGTCTGAAACGACGCTTGCGCCTGGCACACAGATCTACTCGCCGCTGTTTCCCGAACAGGCGGCCGGCACGCTAGCGATTTCGGCGCGCGCAGATGCCAACAGCGTCGAGGCATTGGTTGTCGCCCAACTCGAGGCCATCAGAAACAACAGCCTGTTTGTCGACCCGAGTTTCTCGTCGGCCGGTCAGCTGGAAGTGCTGGCGCTTCCGTACCAACTACCCGAGTAGCCTTAGAGGTTGCGCCGCATCTCAAGGTGTGGGATGCCCGCCTCGACAAATTCCGCGCCTACTGAGAGAAACCCCTGCTTGTAGTAGAACGGTGTGGCGTGGGTCTGTGCATTCAGGCGAATTGCGTCATAGCCACGGCGCTTGGCGTCTGCACACAGAAGTTCGAGCATCTCCTGGCCTATGCCCTTACCCCGCCAAGTCTTCAGGACGGCCATTCGACCGATGCGGGGAAGCGGTTTCTCAAGCAGCATTCGGGCAGTGCCAATGGCGTCGCGCTGGGCGTTGATGACCACAACATGGACCACGTGTGCCGGATCCGCGTCGAGCGCATCAATCTCCAACTCTGGCGGCACCCCCTGCTCGATGACGAAAACTTCAAAACGAATTTTCGACAGGACTCCGTGCTCAGAGTCCCAGTCGGCGAAGCGAACTTCGTGTGCGTGGCGTGTCATTTGTCGTTGCTTTGATTGCCGGTGGTGCTTGCGGCGCCTTTGGCGCTCGTGTGCGTGACTTAACATGGCCAGCATGCGGAAATTGAGACCTTCCTGAATGGCGGCGCGTGCAATCATAACCGCAAAAAACGCCATCAACGAAAACCGGGAAGGTTCCGATGCTCCTGCAAACGGCGTTTGGCTGCGTCAAACTCAAGAGGCTCAGAACAACGGTTTCTTCTTCGTCGCGTTATAGCGCTTGATGCCGTCGGTGATCGCCTTTCTCGCATCCGCGACGCCTACCCACCGGTCCACCTTCACCCATTTCTTCGGCTCAAGGTCCTTATAGTGCTCGAAGAAATGTGCAATTTGCTTCAACTGGACCTCAGGCAGGTCACGGACACTTTTCACGTTCCGATAGATCGGGGTTAACTTGTCGATCGGCACCGCAAGAAGTTTTTCGTCGCCGCCGGCTTCGTCGGTCATTTGCAGCATCCCTAACGGGCGGCATCTGACAACCACACCGGGGATCAGCGGGTGCGGTGTGATGACCAACACGTCGACCGGATCTCCATCATCCGACAGCGTGCGTGGAATGTATCCGTAGTTACACGGGTAGTGCATGGATGTGGACATGAATCGATCAATGAACAAGGCTCCGGTCGCCTTGTCGAGTTCGTACTTGATGGGGTCGCCATTCATCGGTATTTCGATGACGACATTGACGTCGTTGGGGACATCGCGGCCAGAGTCAACTCGATCTAGGTTCATGAATTTTCTTCCTCGATGGGTAAATTTCGGAATATGGTCTGGGGGCTGTTCAAAAGCGCGTTTTTGCTTTAGTCTCTAGCCGGGGGCGTGCCTCCTCAATATGTGATTTGTTCGATGTGCACGCCTTCCTAGATTATCGCCGTTCCCTTCAATTCCGCCAAGTTCCCTGATCAAACGCGAATCGACAAAGGAGAGAAAGTGCATTCCCCACGCCAGCCCCGTCGAATCCTTGCCAGCCAGTTGAAGCGCGCACCATTGCTCGTGAACCCGCCCGCAGACCAAGGACTGCACGAGCCCGCGTTTTCCATTTTCTCTGACGAGGCGAAGCGGTTTCCATTAATCCTCACGCTCGACCAAAATGGCATCCCGCACCGTTGGATCACCTGGCAGCATGCCGTTTGGTATTACGCGAAGCAGCGCGTTGCATGGGAGACCGGGTCAGAAGCGTTTACGGTTAACGGTGGAAAATCCCGCGATACCGGAGAAACGTCGTCTGTCACGGCAGCGTCGATTATCGCCATTCGCGGCAAAGCAATGGCAATCAAGGGCTTCAACCAGATTCCGCCACTCAACAACCGCGAGTTGTTCCACCGTGATCGCCACATATGCGGGTACTGCGGTGGCTTGTTCTCGCACGCCAAACTGACGCGGGATCACATCATCCCGTATTCAAGGCGCGGCCAAGATAGCTGGATGAATGTCGTCACCTCTTGCCGCAGTTGCAATGAGCGCAAGGGCAATCGCTTGCTTGAAGAAGCCCATATGCAACTGCTGTACGCACCGTATGTGCCGAATCGCGCAGAATTCCTGATCCTAGCAAATCGCCGGATTCTGGCCGATCAAATGGAATTCCTCAAGCAGCACGTCGCTGCTCAGAGCCGCGTCCACCTCGCCGCTTAGAAGCCTCGTCGGCAGTTGCTACTCTGCCGGACAACTAAGTTCAGGCCCGCTCGACAAACATCGCATCGCCGTAGCTGAAGAAGCGATAACGCGCGTCTACCGCGTGCTGGTACGCCTGCATGGTGTTAGCGTGTCCGGCAAACGCCGACACCAACATCATCAGCGTGGACTTCGGCAGGTGGAAGTTTGTCAGCAGGCAATCGACAACACGAAACGCATAGCCAGGTGTAACAAACAACGCAGTTTCGCTCGTGCCAGCCGTGAGGGTTCCAGTCCGCGCAGCGGACTCAAGTGTGCGCAAGCTGGTTGTACCAACCGCGATCACCCGACCACCGTGTGCGCGCGTAATGGCGATGGCGTGTACGGTTTCTGCCGATAGCTGGTACCACTCACTGTGCATGATGTGTTTGGAAATATCGTCATCGCGCACCGGTCGGAAGGTGCCAGACCCAACGTGAAGTGTTACGAATGCCTGCCCCACCCCTTGTTCGGCGAGTGTCGCGAGCATCGCCTCGTCGAAATGCAGCCCAGCCGTCGGTGCAGCAACTGATCCAGGGTGTTTCGCATAGACGGTCTGATAGCGCGACTCATCGTTAAGGTCGGCGTCGTGCGAAATGTACGGCGGCAAGGGCACTTCACCGATCCGGTCGAGTATTTCAAAGACCGACGCCGCTCCAGCAAAATGTAGTTCGAACAGATCATCGATACGTCGCGCCACCACGGCACGCACGCCGTCAGCGAACACCAGTCCACTACCAGGCTTGGGCGATTTCGACGCGCGCAGGTGTGTAAGCGCGACGCGTTGGACGCCATCCGCAGCCGGTAATACCCGCTCCACTAGCACTTCAACGCCACCGCCCGAATCCTTGTGACCATGCAGCCGCGCCTTGATCACCTGCGTGTCATTGAATACCAGCAGGTCGCCCGGACGCAGCAGGCGAGTCAGGTCGACGAATTGACGATCCTGCCATTGGCCGCTTTTGCCTTCAAGATACAGTAAACGACTCGCCGTGCGTTGAGCAGCCGGATGCTGTGCGATCAACTCTTCAGGCAGTTGATAGTCGAAGTCTGTTGTTTTCATTGGCTGGGTGCGCCGGAGATTGAAGCGGGCTGAAACAAAAAATGCCCCAAGCAGGGGCATTCAATGTTTGGTGCCGGGAGCCGGAATCGAACCGGCACGATGTTGCCACCGCTGGATTTTGAGTCCAGTGCGTCTACCAGTTCCGCCATCCCGGCATCAGGTAGCGGTAAGATTATAACCTGACGGATACCATCGCGCGGACGCCACCGCTTCCGACCAACATGCCGGGCGCTGACGACACCAATCGGCAACTGGCGCGGCTAGCGCATGCATTCGCCGCATTCAAGTCCACCTGACCGGCGCGTCTTCTATAATCGTTTCTATATCACCAACCCGAGGCTGCTCGTGTCTACCACCGATCTTTCCAAGCTATCCATCGACCGCTCCCAGAAGGCATTTTCTGGTGGCAAACGCAATCGAAAACGCTGGTGGATCGGGGGCGCGGCGGCCGTCAGCGTGATCCTAGCATTCGTCATACTCCGTAGCGGCAACCGTACCACGAGCGTCGAACTGGGTACCGTCGCGGCGGCTTACCCGTCGCAGGCAATCACCGCCCTGAACGCGACCGGTCGAGTATCAGCCTCGCGCAAAGCCGCTGTGTCGACCAAAGCCACCGGCAAGCTTGAGTATTTGGGCGTGCAAGAAGGTTCCGTCGTAAAGGCTGGCGATGTGCTTGCGCGCATCGAAAACAAGGATGTGGTCGCCACACAGGACCAAGCTCAGGCCAATGTGCGTGCCGCCAAAGCCAACCTAGAGCAAGGCCTGGCAGAACTGCGAGACGCAGAGGCAAACCTGCGTCGGACCGAGGATCTGGCCAAGAAGAACTTCATCTCGGGTGCGCAGCTCGACACGGCCATCGCTCGCCACGACCGCGCGCTTGCCGTGGTGGCAGCGCAAAAAGGGCAGATCGGCGTTGCTGAAGCCAATCTGCGCGCGACAAACGTCGGCGTTGAACAGACCATCATTCGTGCGCCGTTCGACGGCGTGATCCTGACAAAAAACGCCAACGTTGGTGACATCATCACGCCATTTTCATCTGCGGCCGATTCAAAAGGTGCCGTGGTTAACATCGCCGACATGACCACACTGGAAGTCGAAGCCGATGTTTCTGAAAATAGTCTTTCTAAGGTCAGCGTGGAGATGCCGGTCGAAATCCAGCTCGACGCCTTTCCAGACTTGCGCCTGCTCGGTCGTGTCAGCCGTATTGTGCCGACGGTAGACCGGGCGAAGGCAACGGTGTTGGTGAAGATCGAGTTCGTTGAAAAAGACAAGCGCGTGTTGCCCGACATGAGTGCGAAGGTCGCGTTTCTTCAGCGCGCACTGACCACCGAGGAACGCAAATCCGTGACGGCGATCCAACCTGCGGCTGTTGTGAAGCGTGACGGTAAAGATGTCGTCTTCGTCATCGACGAAAAGAATATCGCCAGGATGGTGCCGGTCACGCCAGCCGATAAACTTGGTGATCTGGTCCGCGTGTCCGGTGTGAAACCGGGAGACCGAGTGGCGCTCAAGCCTGACGAGCGGCTGAAGGACGGCGGCGAAGTCACAGTCAGCAAGAAGTAGACAGCCGATCATGAGCACAACGCTGGTCGAGATCAAACATCTCGTCAAAACCTACACCCGCGGCGATCAGGATGTCCCGGTACTGCGCGACATTACGCTCGACATCGAACGCGGCGATTTTATCGCGCTGATGGGGCCATCCGGGTCGGGCAAGTCGACACTGCTCAATCTGATCGCAGGCATCGACAAGCCTACCGAGGGAATTCTGCGCATCGACGGCGAAGACATTTCCCGGCTGTCGGAGGGGGAACTGGCAGACTGGCGGGCATCCAATATCGGATTCATTTTCCAGTTCTACAACTTGATGCCGGTGCTAACCGCGTACGAGAATGTCGAGCTACCGCTGCTGTTGACCAACCTTTCAAAAGCCGAACGTCGCGAACGCATTGAGTTGACGTTGAATATGGTCGGGCTGTCCGACCGAATGGATCACTATCCCAACGAGTTGTCCGGAGGTCAGCAGCAGCGCGTCGCCATCGCCCGTGCGGTTGTGACCGACCCGACCATTTTGGTTTGCGACGAACCTACGGGAGACCTCGACAAACAGTCGGCGACTGACGTTCTCAATATGCTCAAGGACTTGAACGAAAAACTCGGTAAGACCATCATCATGGTGACCCATGACGGGCACGCTGCCGAGGCCGCAAGACGCGTGGTGCACCTTGAAAAAGGCGAGTTGCTGGGAGAAGTGGCGTGACCCGCGAGACGACTGACCGCCTTACCATCGGATTGCACTGGTCGCGGCACTAGCGATGTATTACCTGAAACTTATTTTCAAGAACGTCTTCCGTGCAAAACTGCGCACCGCACTGACCGTCACCGGTTTGGTTGTGGCAATCGTCGCATTCGGTCTCCTGCAGACCGTCGTCGACGCGTGGTTCGCCGGCGCCAACTCCGCCTCCAACGCACGTCTGATCACACGCAACGCCATTTCACTGGTGTTCCCAATGCCGATCTACTACCGAGAACGGATGCGTTCCATCGAAGGCGTCAAGACAGTGAGCTATTCCCAATGGTTCGGCGGCATCTACAAGGAGCCGTCCAACTTCTTTCCGCAGTTTGCCGTCGACCATACAAACTATTTTGACCTCTATTCAGAGTTTCTGATCAAGCCAGAAGAGTTGCTCGCATTCAAGCGCGATCGACAGGGCGCAGTGGT
>JAYVUH010000263.1:0-2428 GCA_043788115.1 Burkholderiales bacterium | reverse complement strand
CTGGCAGACATTGGGCCACAGTCTTTCATTCGATGGACCACGCTTAGCCGCCAGGTGAAGCCGCGAATTGATTCAGCGGCTTGACCGGATGGAATGTGACCAGGTCTGCACATAGGGGCGTGGTTCATTACCAAATGTGAGTAATAGTTGACAGATATAATTAAATGGTCACAATTAATCACATGAGCGCCAGTTCAAAAGCCATAGAGCGAATGATGACCCGTGCTGCCGAGAAGACTGTATTTCAGCAGGGGGATTTCGCACGCGCCGGTCTTCATCCCGAGCAGGTGAGCCGCATGGTGCGCGGCGGCCAGCTGCAGCGGGTGGGGCGGGGTCGCTACCTGCTGCCCAATGCTGAACCCTCTGACAATATCGGGCTGGCGCTGGCTGCCGCCGCTGCACCGGCGGCTACGGTGTGCCTGCTCTCCGCGCTCCGGCTCCACGAAATAGGCACCCAGGCACCACGCGAAGTCTGGCTTGCGGTTGATCGCCGCGCGGCTAAGCCTCGCATCGACTTTCCACCTGTGCGCATCGTGCGATTCTCCGGGCAGGCGCTGAAGTTTGGGGTAGTGCGGCGTGTCATCGATGGCGTGCCGGTGCGCGTTTATTCAGCCGCCAAGACCGTTGCCGACTGCTTCAAGTATCGCAACAAGATCGGGCTCGAAGTAGCCCTGGAAGCACTCAGAGAGTGTCTGCGGGCCAAACGATGCACGCGCGATGCGCTATGGACCGCTGCGAAAGTCTGCCGTGTGACCGCAGTAATGCAACCCTACCTACAGGTTCTGTAGCGTGGCAGGTACGTCGAAAGATATGGCGGCGTCGGTGAACAGGCGGCTGCTCAATTACTCCCGTGAGATCGGCGCTGACCCCAATCTGGTCTTGGTCTGGTTCGGACTCGAACGGTTGCTGTACCGGCTATCAATGTCGCCCCACGCTGATCGATTTGTGCTGAAGGGTGCCATGCTCTTTCGGCTCTGGGGCGGCGACGCCTTCCGTGCGACACGCGATCTCGACCTGCTGTCATTCCTGCAGGCCGAGGCATCTACTGTCGCCGCCGTATTTGGCGCGATCTGCCAGCAAGACGTGCCCGACGACGGTGTGGTCTTTGATCCCAAGAGCGTGCAGGTCGCAGAGATTCTAGAGCAGCAGGAATATGGGGGTTTGCGCGTCAAGGTGCTTGGCAAACTGGGTAATGGCAGGCTGCCGTTACAGATTGACATCGGATTTGGCGACGCCATCACTCCGGCGGCGTACGACGCGACCTACCCGACGTTGCTGGCCATGCCGGCACCGAAGATTCGCGTCTATCCCAAGGAGACGGTGATCGCCGAGAAGTTCGAAGCCATGGTTACGCGCGGCATGACCAACACCCGAATGAAGGACTACTACGACATCTGGACGCTTTCCCGGCATGCCATTGATCCGGCAGTTCTGGCGACAGCGATCCGGGCGACCTTTGAGCGGCGCAAGATACCACTGCCACGTACTACGCCTGTTGGGTTGACCGACGAGTATTCGGGCGACCTTGGACATCAGACCCAGTGGCGTGCCTTTGTGACCCGTAACCTGCACGAGCCAGAGTTGCAGGATAGTTTCGAGCGGGTAGTCAACGAAATCGCGCGCTATCTAATGCCGATCGTTTTGGCGGCCGCCGGCAATGGCAGTTGAGCGTCTGGACAGGGTCGAAATTCTGTTGCGGTTAGTGGCCCAGAATTGGTCACGAATTGGCTTTTTGGAGTGTAGTGCAGGATAGGCGGCCGGCAGCTTTTGTCATACAGCCCGTGCGGCGCTCAAAGACAAAGGCAACACTCCGAAGGGACTACTAACGGGGCTTGTTAGTTGTGCCCAAATCGATCCGTATGGAGCCCTGAGAGCGGCCGTTCGGATTCGGGTATGCTGCCACCCTGGACACCCGGAGCTGATCACTGATGTCCGAGCCCTCGCGGGCGGTGTTTCAGAGCTACGCTTCGCAGGATGCAGAGGCCGCCAAGCGCATTTGTGATGCGCTGCGCGCCACAGGCATCGAAGCGTGGTTTGACCAAAGCGAACTCCGGGGCGGGGATGCGTGGGATCAAAAGATCCACCACCAGATCCGCGATTGTGCGTTGTTCGTCCCCATCATTTCAGCCAACACGGCTTCACGGCCAGAGGGGTATTTTCGGCTGGAGTGGGACCTCGCTGATCATCGAACCCACATGGTCGCCCGCAACAAGGCTTTCATCGTCCCGGTGTGTATCGACCGAACGCCCGACAACGGAGCAGATGTTCCGGAGTCGTTCCATAGGGTCCAGTGGACCAGATTGCCGGGAGGGGAGACTCCGGCGTCATTTTGCGAGCGAATCAATTCGCTTCTAGCTGGTGAGGGCGCCGTGGGACACTCGGAGGGCGTCGCCAGGGCGGCACCGTCCGCCATGCCGAGAGAGGCATC
>JAYVUH010000262.1:0-2427 GCA_043788115.1 Burkholderiales bacterium | reverse complement strand
GGCGAAGACCACGGTAAGTGTGATGACGACGTAGATCAGTGTCGCGGCGGTGAATGCCTCAAATGTCCGAAACGTGTACTCGGAAATCTGCCGACTCTGCGCGGTTAACTCCAGCACGCCGATGGTCAGCGCAGCCGATGAATTCTTGAAGATAGTCAGAAACTCCGATGTCATCGGCGGAATGATCAGACGGAATGCCATTGGCAGCAACACGAATTTGTAGACCTGCGGGAGCGTGAAGCCCATCGCCAGTCCGGCGTTGGTTTGGCCGCGTGGTAGCGATTGGATGCCGGAGCGCACTTGCTCGGCCACACGCGATGCCGTGTAGAGCCCAAGACACAGCACGGCCGCCGTGAATTCCCACAGGCTGAATTGTGCGAACGGCAGCGTGATGAGATTCGGATAGGTCTGCTTGAGCCAATCGCCCGTGGCGACCGGCAGCAACTCTGGCATGACAAAGTACCAAAGGAACATCTGCACAAGCAACGGAATGTTGCGGAATATCTCGACGTAGATAGTGGCACCGAGGTTGAGCCACTTTAGTGGTGTCGTACGTAGAATGCCGAGCACCGAGCCGAGGGTAAACGCGATCACCCAGGCGCAACTCGATACGATCAAGGTCCAGACCAGGCCAGACATCAACCAGCCCAGATAGGTCATGCCGCCAGACGGCGCCTGCTCAAGAAATATTTTCCATTCCATGCTGCCATTCTCCCTGAAGGTGGCACCGTGCCAGATCGTCAATAAACAATCGACTGGTCGACATGATCGGAACACCCGTTTGGCTTACCTTGGTCTCTTGGCCTATTTACAAGCAACCCGGCGATCAGGACTCAAGCGTTCTTATTTTTCTGCAAATTCAATACAAAAAAAACGGGGAATCAGAACTGACTCCCCGTTTCCTGTTACTAAATTACTCCGGCAGGGCCTGGAGTTGGAACCCGGCTTTGAGCAACGGGCTCATTGGCATGCCCATGGTCGAGCCGTCCGGCAGCTTGCCGATAAACCACTTGTCGTAGAGCGCATTGATATCGCCTGAGCGGAACATCGCGGACATGGTCTTCTTCACCACCAGCGCGAAATCTGCATCATTGCGACGATGCATCACCGCATACGGGTCATACGAGAGGTAGTCCCCAACCACGGCGTAGTCGGCGGGCTTCTTCGATTTGGCAACCAGACCGTAGAGCAGTACGTCGTCCATGGCAAACGCGACAGCGCGGCCGGTTTCAACGGTCAGGAATGATTCGCCGTGATCCTTGGCGGAAACAAACTTCATGCCTAGATTTTCTTTATCGTTTAGCGCTTTGATGACCCGCTCGTTGGTGGTGCCTTGCGTGATCACAACAGTCTTGCCCTTGAGGTCCTTGTAGGACTTGATCTTGGATGACTTCTTGACCGCCAGCTTGGTGCCGGTGACAAAGGTGGTCGGTGCATAGTCAACCTTTTGCTGACGCGTCAGCGTGTTGGTCGTCGAGCCGCACTCGAGGTCGATGGTGCCGTTCTCCATGAGCGGGATGCGCGTTTGCGAGGTCACTGGGTTCATCTTGACCGCCAAGGTTGGCATCGCCAGGGTTTTCTTCACTTCTTCAACGATGGCCATGCACAGATCCATCGAATAACCGATGGGCTGCTGCTTTTCGTCAAGATACGAGAAGGGCACCGATGTCTCGCGGTGGCCGATGGTAATGCTGCCGCTGTCTTTGATCTTTTTCAGGGTGCCGGTCAAGTCCTGTGCGACGACGGGCGTCGCGAGTACCAAGCCTGCCGCAAGGGACAGCGCCAGTTTGGAGAGTTGTTTTCGATTCATCATGAGTGGAGCTCCTCGTGTTGATATGGTCTTGGTAGGGCGTTCTATGCAAAACGCTACTGCACCGACCTGCAGCTACGCCGCAATCGGGTGAAATGCGAAAAACGTATTTCGCCGTTGAGTTTACTAGCTTTCTTGCGAGGTGGAACGCTACTTTACGGCACCAGCCGAGGGCATAATTGGCCGCGGTATTCGCCACTTTGGTGCGTACTGACGACGGTCAATCAGACCGTACGGGACAGCATCAGCGCGCGAGATGAGGCGGCTAATGGAACTTGTATTGTGGAGACACGCTGAGGCCGAGGACGAGGCGAGTTCAGATATGGCGCGCAACCTGACTGCCAGAGGCCGACAGCAGGCGCACAAGATGGCAGAATGGTTTGGCGGGCAGATCGATCACCATTGGTCCGAATGGGTGGTCCTAGTCAGTCCCGCCAATCGGGCGCAGCAGACGGCGGCCGCGTTGGGGCAGCCGTTTCACACGATTGAAATGATTGCGCCAGACGCGTCCGCCGAAGCCGTGATGGCCGCCGCCGCATGGCCGAGCGGGCTTGCCGGTCGAGCTAAGGTGTTGGTGGTCGGGCACCAGCCGACGCTCGGGATGGTCGCGGCGCGTC
>JAYVUH010000261.1:0-3132 GCA_043788115.1 Burkholderiales bacterium | reverse complement strand
CAACTGGTTGCAGTCGGATTCGACCAAGCTCACGGCCGAAAATCGCGCGACCCTTGATCGAGCCTTTCAGCAAAGCGCGACGCTTGAGAAAGTTTATGCCTTCAAGAAAGAACTGGCCGCGATGTGGGATCGTTCCACCGCGTCGAAAGACGAACTGGTTGCTCGCCTAGAAGACTGGTGCAAGCGAGCGGAGGCATCCGGTATTGAAGCGCTGCAGCAGTTTTCACGTCGGATACGCGCTTACGCTTAGCAGCATAGTGTTCACAAAATAAAAAACCCGCCAGCGGCGGGTTTTTTATTTGCTATTTTCTGCGCGAAACTCTGAGAGCTTGGATCCCCGCCTGCGCGGGGATGATTGATTTTCTACGCTTTTTCGCTGCGCGAAAAAGCAAGAAAATCAATCACTTCAGCTTAGTTTCCTTGTAGGCCACGTGCTTACGCGCCTTCGGGTCGTACTTCATCAACTCAAGCTTCTCGGGAGTCGTCCGCTTGTTCTTGCTGGTCGTGTAGAAGTGACCTGTTCCTGCGCTCGATTCGAGTTTTATTTTTTCGCGTCCACCTTTGGCCATGGTCGCTCTCCTTAGATTTCAACGCCGCTGGCACGCAGATCGGCCAGAACAGCATCGATGCCATTCTTGTCAATTGTGCGCAAGCCTGCGTTGGTTAGGCGCAGACGCACCCAACGGTTTTCCGATTCCACCCAAAAACGACGGTATTGCAAATTTGGCAAAAATCGACGCTTGGTCTTGTTGTTCGCATGGGAAACATTGTTGCCCACCATTGGGGCTTTCCCCGTCACTTGGCATACGCGCGCCATAGGACACCTCTTTCAAACTGTACTTCGGTTAGAAACGCGGATCGAAGTTACCGATTCCATTGATTTTGATTACGGCCATTGACGGCCCAGCGAACGTGTTAACGAGATGAATCGTGAATCACGAGCGAAGCCTAAAATTATAACTAAACCAGACACTTAGCGCAACCTCGCGAACCATTCAAGCTCAGGCAGCCCAAAGCCCTTGTTCTGCGAACGACAATGACGCACCGGGTGCCACAATGAAGTGATCTAGAACGCGAACATCAATTAACGCAAGCGCTTCAGATAGTGTGTTCGTGAGAGTCCGGTCCGCTTGGCTTGGCGTCGCTTCGCCTGACGGATGATTGTGGGCAAGGATCACGGATGCCGCATTGTGAGCAAGCGCTAGCTTTACAATTTCCCTTGGATAAACAGATGTTTGCGTTAATGTTCCTCGAAAAAGTTCATCAACAGCGATCACTCGATTTTGGGCGGTCAGAAATACCGCCACAAATACTTCATGCGGCAAGCGCGCCAAGGTGATCCGCAAGTAGTCGCGAACTGCGCGTGGATTCGAGAGCGCATCCCCAAACTTGATTTCTTCGCCGAGTGCCCGCTTAGCCATTTCCAGCACCGCTTGAAGTTGAACGTACTTCGCGTCGCCCATACCCCTCACCGCCGTCAATTGCTCACAAGAGGCGGCAAACAGCCCGTTGAGCGACCCAAACTTTCCCACCAGTTCACGTGCGAGGTCTACCGCGCTCATCCCTTTCACGCCGACACGCAAAAAGATCGCCAGTAACTCCGCGTCGGACAGCGCCGCCGCTCCCTTGGCCAACAGTCGCTCTCGCGGCCGTTCGGCTGTCGGCCAATTGGTGATTGACATCTAGGCTCTCCATATCTGTCTTTTAGAAGTCTCGATTGACCAACGCGCCGATCGCCTTTCCTGACGACCGCGACCCAGCGGAACCTAAGTCCACGCCACGATTCATGGCAATTTCGGATGGTATTTCTGGGAAGGAATCCGCGAGGAGGGCACGACTATCGCTTGAGGCGACCGGCACCAGCCGACGTCAATGTGTGCTAGGCAAGGCTCGCAAAATTGCGGCAAGGTAACGCGATTACCGCCAAACCACGGCATGTAAGATACGTAACGTTAGCGCTTTTTTGTCGATGTTAGATGCCGTACGTCGACAATACGACTCGCTGCTCGGGTTTTCTTCGACGATGGTCATCGCGTGATGGACGCTGGTCGGACCACTGCTTCGAACAACCGAAAAAATGAGACGAAGCGACGCATTTCGCGCCTTAACGATGCCAGGGGCCGCGCAAATCAAGCCCGCCACGGCGGTCCGCTAACGCTCATTTGTCATGATGTAGTGTTTTGAAACGTCGCCGAAATCCACCTAAAATTACCTTAAATCAACCAATCGCTTCGATTGCCGAGATTCACTAGCAATTTACGGTCGACGCCAATGGCATCACGATCAGCGATTTCACCGAGCCGCCGAATACCAACAATTCCTCGTCATTATTGAAAATCGCCTCAATCATCGCGCGGCGTACCGTCATTTTGTGAGTCACACCAGAAGCGCGCTAAAACGTGCAAACTGCCAACCTCTGGATCTCCGCCATTGGGCCAAGAAATAATGCCACTTCCAACACTCGATTTACGTGTCCTCGACGCTCGCTTAGAGGCGCAATTGCCAGCGTACGCGACAGCTGGATCCGCAGGGCTAGACATTCGCGCCTGCATCGAGGCACCAATCACGCTTAAACCGGGCGACACGAACCTAGTGCCATCCGGCATGGCTATCCATATCGGCGACAGCGGCTACGCGGCACTAATTCTGCCGCGCTCCGGTCTGGGGCACAAACATGGCATCGTGCTGGGCAACCTCGTTGGACTGATCGACTCAGACTATCAAGGGCAAATTTTTGTCTCTGTCTGGAATCGCGGCCAAGCAGATTTTACGATCCAGCCGATGGAACGCATTGCACAACTGATCGTGGTTCCGGTGGCACAGGTGCAGCTCAACGTCGTTACAGACTTTACGGCCTCCACTCGTGGCGAAGGCGGCTTCGGCAGCACCGGCAAGACATAGTCCATTCACTTCCTGTTGAACCGTGTCGGCCGGCAACGATAGCAACACGTTTAGCTCGGCATACATACCGCTACATAAGGCCCGCAAATGACCTGTGTCACTCTCCCTCGCTTCCTCGTCTGTGTTCTGCTCGCGACGTTCGCCACCTCGCTTGTGCAGGCACAGAGCCCGGCGGGTAACGGAACGCCGCAAATGGGCCTACCGAAACTGACGTTGAGCGCAGGCGGCCAA
>JAYVUH010000260.1:0-7345 GCA_043788115.1 Burkholderiales bacterium | reverse complement strand
CCTGCGCGAGAGTGACTTCGTGCTGGTGATGGTGCCGTATTCGAAAGACACGCACCACCTCATCGGTGCGGCTGAGTTGGCGCTGATGAAGCCGTCGGCCATCTTTATTAACACCGCGCGCGGCGGCGTGGCCGACGATGTCGCATTGATCGCCGCGCTCAAGGAAGGGCGCATCGCCGGTGCCGGTATTGATGTGTTCGAAAACGAGCCAGCGCTGAATCCAAATTTTCTGACGCTGGACAACGTCGTGCTGACGCCGCATATCGGCAGCGCCACACACGACACACGTATGAATATGGCGATGCTCGCCGCAAAAAATTTGACGATGGCGTTGCAGGGTGAAGTGCCACCGAATCTGATCAACCGGTGAGGGGTGAGGCGGGAGGGGTGAAGGGTGAATAGGAAGCCTTGGTGACATGATCTCCCCTCACGCCTTACCCCTTGCACCTCACGTCCGAACGAAGAGAGGACCACAATGAAAATTGCATTCTTGGGCTTAGGCGTCATGGGCTACCCAATGGCGGGTCATCTTCAGGCGAAAGGCTTTGAAGTCACCGTATACAACCGCACCACGGCGAAGGCCATTGCGTGGGTCAAGCAGCACGGCGGGCAGTTTGATGCCACTGTCGCCGGCGCGGTCGCTGAGGCGGATATGGTGATGATGTGTGTCGGAAACGATCGTGATTTGCTAGACGTTGGCGCGCAGGCGATCGCTGCGATGAGGCCCGGCACCACCCTCGTCGATCACACGACGGCATCAGCGGATGTTGCGAGACAGTTGTTTGCACAAGCTGCCGCGCGAAGTATTGCGTTTGTCGACGCGCCAGTCTCCGGCGGCCAGGCAGGTGCAGAAAAAGGCCAGCTGACAGTCATGTGCGGCGGCGACGCTGATGGTTTCGCCAAGGCTAAGCCCGTGATCGACTTGTACGCAAAGGCAACCACCTTGATGGGGGAATCCGGCGCGGGTCAACTCACCAAAATGGTCAACCAAATTTGTATTGCAGGCTTGGTGCAAGCGTTGTCTGAAGGATTGGCGTTCGCCGAGAAAGCGGGCCTCGATGGCAATCTGGTACTCGACGTCATTTCCAAAGGGGCTGCGCAATCGTGGCAAATG
This sequence comes from Burkholderiales bacterium, assembly GCA_043788115.1. GTDB lineage: Bacteria > Pseudomonadota > Gammaproteobacteria > Burkholderiales > Usitatibacteraceae > UKL13-2. The sequence continues at coordinate 6,231 of JAYVUH010000260.1, read as the reverse complement.
GAAAACCGCGGGCGCACCATGCTGAAGCGTGAATTCAACTTTGGCTTTGCCGTCGATTGGATGCGCAAGGATCTCGGCATCTGTCTCGACGAGGCGCGGCGCAACGGTGCGCGGCTGCCGTTGACGGCGGTGATCGATCAGTTTTATGGCGACATACAGAAAAATGGCGGGGCCCGCTTCGACACCTCGTCGCTCATCTCCCGGCTAGACTGACGTTAATCGCTGCACTGCCGTAAGCCGTTACTCTTTCAAAAACAACGCAGAAACAACGAGTTATCTGCGTTTGGTCGCAACTAACCTGCGGGTAAGTATTGAATAACGCGTCATATTTGGTTAATCTGCGGGGATGATAAAACTCTACTACTCTCCCGGCGCATGCTCACTGGCACCTCATATCGTGTTGGAGGAACTAGGCATCGCGTTTGAGCCGGTGCTCGTCTCACTTGCTGATGGCGACCACAAGCGCGCTGAGTATCTTCGCGTCAACCCCAAGGGCCAGGTGCCGGCGCTCAACGTTGACGGCAAGGTCCTGACGGAAACGCCCGCGATCCTCACCTACCTCGGTGGTGGATATGCCGAGCGTGGATTGTGGCCGAAAGAAACTTGGAAACAGGCGGAGGCGTTGTCTCTGATGTCATGGTTGTCCTCGACCGTTCAAATCGCCGCAGCCGGAATATGGCGTGCATCGCGGTTTTCGAGCGACGCTGCGGCCAAAGACGGCATCAATGCGACCAGCAAGGAAAATCTTCTCAAGTGCTACGCCGATATCGACAAGATGCTTGTCGGTCGCTCGTTCGCCATGGGCGGCCAGTACGGTGTTTGTGATGCTTACCTGCTGGTGTTCTACCGCTGGGGTAACCGGCTGGGTATCGACATGAAGACGCTCTATCCGGTGTGGACCAAACACGCCATGCGGGTGTTCTCACGTCCAACCGTGAAGCGCGTGTTCGAAGCCGAAGGTATCGAGCTCGACAAGTAAACCCCAGTATTGGCGGGCAGTTCCAGCCAATAGTGCTTGAAAACGCCCGCTAGACGGGCGTTTTTTGTTTTGGCCCGCTAGCCGGGCGCTTTTTGTTTCGGCCCGCTAGCCGGGCATTTTCGTTTTAAAGGCCTGCCTTGCGGGCGATTTGCATTTTTGGTCGCGCAGCGAGGGGTTTCAATTTGGCCCCCGGGGGTTTCATTGAGGCGCGCGCTGCAGCGCTGCCATCGAGCCGCGAATCGCCGACCAAGCTCAGACGAAAATCTTGGCGCAATATATGAGGCATTGACTGCTGGGGCTGGCGACAAGCCATTCTCAAACGTAAGAGGAGTCGCCCAAATGAAGACAGTTGTCCGAAACGTCCTCGCAGTGCTGGCCGGCTTCGTGCTCGGCAGTCTCGTGAACATGGCATTCGTCGAAGCCGGTCCCAAGTTGATCCCGCTACCGGCAGGCGCAGACGTATCGACCATGGAAGGCTTGCGTAAAAGTATTCCGCTGTTTTTGCCGGCGAATTTTCTGTTTCCATTTCTCGCGCACGCGCTCGGCACGCTTGTCGCGGCATTTGTCGCCGCCAAATTCGCCGCAAGCCATTCGATGAAACTGGCGCTCGGTGTCGGTGTACTGTTCCTCGCGGGGGGCATCAGCGCGGTCTACATGCTCGGCGGTCCGCTATGGTTCAGCGCCTGCGATCTGGTGTTCGCCTATATCCCGATGGGCTATCTCGGCGGGCGCCTCGCCGCGAGGCCCGCTGCCGGCTGATCGCCGGTGTGACGCCGGTCCGCACCACGACTCATATACCGGCTCAATAACCGTCAATATCGCCGCGAGAGAGGGCACCCGCGTAAAATGCGCCCTCTATGTCAGAAACGCAAACCTATCTGGAAGAAATCCTCGCCGCTGACCGCGGCCGATTGATCGCGCTGCAAAACAAGCGACGTGAGTTCGTGCGAGCAAAGAAGTCGCACGAGCAACTCGACCAGCAAATTGCCGAGGCGCTCGGCAAAGCGCGGGAGCGCGCGGGTGCCCGCAAAATGCGACACGCCGCAATTGCCGCGCCAACCTACGACGACGCGTTGCCAATTGCCGAACGGCGCAGCGAGATCGCCGCACTGATCGCCAAACACCAAGTCGTGATCCTGTGTGGTGAAACGGGCTCCGGCAAGACGACCCAGCTGCCGAAGATTTGCCTAGAACTCGGGCGCGGCATCAACGGCATGATCGGTTGCACGCAGCCGCGCCGCATCGCCGCGCGTACGCTGGCGTCGCGCTTGGCGCATGAGCTAAAGCGCACCGGCGCGGGAGACGTTGCTTACAAGATCCGGTTCAACGACAAGACCTCCGATGACACCTTCGTCAAGATCATGACCGATGGTGTGCTGCTGGCCGAAACCCACAGTGACCACAATCTGTGGGCATACGACACGCTCATTATCGACGAGGCGCACGAGCGCAGCCTCAATATTGATTTTCTGCTTGGCTACGTTAAACAACTACTGCCGAAGCGGCCCGACCTCAAGGTGATTGTCACGTCCGCGACCATCGATCCGGCGCGCTTTGCGAAACACTTCGCGCAGCATGGCATCGACGCACCAATTATCGAGGTGTCGGGCCGAACGTATCCGGTTGAAGTGCGGTACCGACCTGAGCACTTTCTGGACGACAGTGAGGACGCGGTCGATATCGAGGACGCCGTTATGCACGCCGTCGATGAGTTGTTCGCCGAGACGCGCGAGGGCGACGTGCTGGTGTTTCTGCCGGGCGAACGTGAAATTCGCGATACGACTGAGGCGCTGCGTAAGCATCACCCGCAGCAGACGGAGGTTTTACCGCTGTTCGCACGCTTGTCCAACGACGAGCAGGATCGTATTTTTCGTGCCGGGGGCAGCGGACGTCGGCGCATTGTGTTGTCGACCAACGTCGCGGAAACATCCCTCACGGTGCCGGGAATCCGCTATGTGATTGACACGGGTGTTGCACGGGTGCATCGCTATAGCGCGCGGCAGAAAATAGACATGCTGCAAATCGAGCCGATTTCGCAGGCCTCGGCAAAGCAACGCGCCGGCCGCTGCGGCCGTGTCGCGGCGGGTATTTGCATCCGGCTGTATTCTGAAGAGGATTACGCCGCCCGTCCGGGTTTCACGACGCCCGAGATCCTGCGTACATCTCTTGCAAGCGTCATTCTGCGCATGAAGGCCCTGGGATTGGGCGAGATCGGGGATTTTCCATTTGTCGAAGCGCCGAGCCCGCGCATGATCGAGGACGGCTACCGTCAGCTATTTGAATTAGGCGCGGTGGATGATGCGCGCAACATCACGCCGCTCGGCTGGACGCTATCGAAGTTTCCGGTCGATCCGGCCATTGCGCGCATGTTGGTGGCAGCCGAAACGGAAGCGTGCCTGTCTGATGTGCTGGTCATCGCGGCGGCGCTCTCAGTACAGGACCCGCGCGACCGGCCGATGGATAAGCAGGAGCAGCACACGACTGCACACGAGAAGTTTGCGCATCCGCAGTCGGAGTTCCTCACCTACGTGAACATCTGGCAGTTCTACCTTGACGCCATCAAGCACAAGCAGTCCAACCGCAAGCTCGATCAGCTGATGCGGGAGAATTTTCTCTCGCCGATCCGGATGCGTGAGTGGCGCGACGTGCACACCCAATTGTCGGAGCTGTGTGCGTCAGTGGGCATGCATGTTAAGCCTACACCTGAGGCATCAGAGGCACTTGAGGCACAAACCGCGCTGAAGCCGAACGTCAAGAAAGGGGCAAAAGCGGCGGCGGCTAGGTTGCCAAAACCAGTGCTAAAACCGATGCCAAAGCCGGTGCCACGTTACGAAAGCGTGCACCGCGCCTTGCTTGCCGGGCTCATCACCAATGTGGGCACCAAATCCATCGAAGGCAACGACTACACGGCGCCAAGAGGCATGCGCTTTCATTTGCCAAAACGGGTGCGCGAAGTCGCCGCGCAAAAAAAAGAACGCATGAAATGGCTGATGGCCGCTGAATTGACCGAGACGACGCGCATCTATGCGCGCACCGTCGCGACTATCGAGCCGGAGTGGATTGAGCAACTAGCCAGCCACTTGGTCACGCGTTCGCACTACGACCCTCACTGGGAGCGCAAGTCGGGCCAGGTTGTTGCCTTCGAGCAGGTGTCGCTCTATGGTTTAGTGATCAATCCACGACGGCGTGTGCACTACGGCTCGATCAATCCGGTCGAAGCGCGCGAGATATTTATCCGGCAGGGTTTGGTGGCCGGTGAAATCGATACGCACGGCAAGTTCCTGCAAAGTAATCTGCGACTCATCGAAGAAATCGAAGACATCGAGGCGAAGGCGCGACGACAGGATGTGCTGATCGATGAGGACGAGATGTTTTCGCTCTACAACGCCATGATCCCAGTCGACGTCGTCAACATGGCGGGGTTCGAACGATGGCGCAAGTATGTCGAGCGGGACAAACCGCAGGCGTTGGAGTTTTCGCGCGAACAATTGATGCGGCGTAACGCGGGTGACGTCACCTTCGATCTATTTCCCAAGCTACTCAAACACAAAGGCGCGGCTTACCCGTTGCACTACAGATTCGAGCCGACACATCCAATGGACGGTGTGACCATCACGCTGCCCGTATCGGTGATCAATCAAGTCAACGCAGCGCGCTTCGATTGGCTGACGATGGGCATGCTGCGCGAAAAGGCAGCGGCTTTTTTTAAGACGCTTCCGCAGCGCTATCGAAGTGCGCTGGTGCCGGTGCCCGATACCGTGAGCGCTTTCATTGAGTACGTCACGAAGAAGCCCGACATGAATGACCTGTCAGCGGCCGACGAGCCGTTGCTCGAGGTGATGACGCGTTTTCTGAAACGCGAACGACAGCTCGACGTACCAAAAGACGCGTGGGATGTTTTGCCGGAAGCGGGTCGTGTAGTGGCGCATCTGTACATGAATTTTCGGATCGTCGATGGTGACGGCAAGGAACTCGCCATGTCGCGCGACTTCGCCGCGCTGCGCGAGCAATTCGCCGATCAATCGAAGACCGTATTTTCCACGCTGCACCGCAACCGGCTTGAGCGCGACGACCTCACCGCGTGGCCCGCCGACCTAGACGAGTTGCCCGAGACGATCAACTTCGAGCGCACGCACGAGCAAACACGCATCCGCTACGACGGCTACCCGGCGTTTGTCGATCGCGGGACGACAGCGTCAATCTCTATATTTGACGCGGCGCTTGAAGCAAAAATGGCTCAAACACAAGGGCTGGTGCGGCTGTTCATGTTGGTGTCCTCGGATGTGGCTAAGTTCTGCGAGCGCAATATCAAGGTTTCGCCCGTGGCGGCGTTTCAGTTCTCCGTGTTCTTTCCGGAAACCAAGAATCACGTGCAAGAGGCATTGCGGCAAGAATTGCTGTTCGCCGCATTCCGCGCGACGTTTGTTGACGCCGCCAGCGGGGATATTCGCTCACGTAGGCAGTTCACCGCGTTGCTGGAGCAACACAAGGCCGCGCTGTCCACCCGCAGCAGCGCTTTGACGGCGGCGATGGATGAATCGTTGAGCTTGGTCGCCGAGATTCGCAAGCTATGCGACGAGCGCTATGTGAAAGGCTGGGAGCACATCGGCCCGGACATCGATGGGCAACTGCGACAGCTGTTTGTGCCGCGCTTCTTACGTGACACGCCATCCGCACAATTGATGCATTACCCCCGCTACTTGAAGGCGTTGATGATGCGTCTGAACAAAGCCAGACAGGGCGCGATGGAGCGCGATCTGGAAACCTTCAAACAGATCCGGCCGCTTTGGCAGCATTTCTTGTCGGTGGCGAAATCTAGCGAGCCGGCTGTGCGAGAGTATCGCTGGGCGGTGGAAGAGTTGCGGGTCGGATTGTTCGCGCAAGAGCTCCGCACGCCGACGCCGGTCAGCGTCAAGCGTGTCTCGAAGATGTGGGACGAGTTAGTTGAATTAATTTACTAGGCGCAACAAAACATACATGACGCAACGAAAACGCTTGTCCACCCGTATGTCGCACATCGCCCCGTTTGAGGCAATGGAAATCCAAAGCCGCGCGCGTGAGCTCGAAGCGGCGGGCCATGATGTGATTCATATGGAGGTCGGTGAGCCCGACTTCGGCACGCCGCTGCCCGTGTTGGAGGCCGCCAAGCGCGCGCTCGACAGTATGCCGATGGGGTACACGTCGGCATTGGGCTTGATGGCGTTACGCGAGGCGATCGCCGCGTTTTATCAATCGAAGTACGGCGTCACCGT
>JAYVUH010000259.1:0-4619 GCA_043788115.1 Burkholderiales bacterium | reverse complement strand
GCTAGCCAACTGAGTCGACCCCGCGAGATGCTCGATCCGACGACACGAACACTGACCAGCTGGCGCGGCTGGGCGCCGCCAAGTTGGCCACGCGCTGGTCGTGCCTTTTGGCTTGCGTTGGTCGGATCCGCGTCAATACACGCCGTTGTTTATTGGATCACGCCGGCTTTTGTCGAATCGTTTACACCCGGCAAAGTGGCCCACTACGACGCAAATTTGGTGCCAATCAAACAACTCAACCCGACGACGCCAGAGTCTGCCAGTACCACGCGCGCCGTCCGGATGACATCCCGATCGCCTCCGTCGAGCGGTCCGCAGCAACGGCCGCCGGCCAGGTCGGAGGCAACATTTGCGGCGCCGACATCAGAGGCCATCACCGAAGCCGGTGCGAGCGCGACGGACAACAGCTCATCCTCATCCTCATCGACCGAACGAACGCCAGCGCGCCCGTCGGAAAGCACCGCCACGGTAAGCGATGAGTCGACGACCAAGACCAATGCTACGGTCGAAGCGATACCCGCGCCTGCGGCGCCGCGTCGGCCGCCCGTCTTCGCTGAGCGAATCGCCATTGAATACAAGCTCTCCACAGCCATTACCGACGGCGTTGCCAGCTTCAGCTGGACTCGACGGGGGGCGGAGTATGAAATTGAGTCGAGCATTCAGGCGACAGGGTTTTTGGTTGGCGTCTTCGCAGGCGTCATCCACCAGCAAAGCCGGGGCACCATCACCGAGGAAGGTCTACGCCCGCAGCAGTTCTCGATCCGACGGGGTGACGGCGAGGCGGAGATCGCCGAGTTTCGGCGAGACACCAATGCCCTGTCACTCAAGCGAAGTGGCGGCGTCAGGACGCTTCCCTTGGCGCGCGCATTGCAAGACATGCAAAGTTTCTTGTTTCAGTTGGCCTACGAGGCCCCGCAGCTGGCGGACGACGGCGGGCAGCTCGACGTATTGGTGACCAATGCACGCAAGGTATATCGCTACCAGTTTCGCAAAGTCGGTACAGAGACTCTGGAAACCGCCTTTGGTGCGGTCGAGACCATTCGTATGGTCTCCGAGGCCACCAATCCCGAAGACCAGTATGAAGTTTGGCTGGCGTCTGGCTATTCATACCTGCCGATCAAGCTGAAGTACTACCTCGGCAGATTTCAGGTCGAGCAGTTGGCGACTCGGGTGGGGATTTCCAGCGCGGCTGGAGTGCGTTGAGCGAGACGTGGATCTAAGGAACCTCTGATTAAGTTCAGTTCTAAGTCAGACTAGGCGCAAGCATAAAAATATTGACGCCGCATATGTTTGATATGTAAGGAGATATTTTTATGCGAGCAACAACGTATGACGACGAAATGGACTTAATCTGAGGTTCCCTAACCGCAGCCCCGGGGTCACGGGACTGCGCCACAGGCCGCCGCTGACACGGACTTGGAATAACGGCGTCGGTCTGCGATAATCGCTGTTTGCAGTCGAGCGTGCAAGAAATCACGCCGTCCGGCATGGGTCACCGCCCCGGGCGCATCAAAAAATCAACATCGCCCCAAAAAAATTGCCTCCCATGCCGTTGACCTTAGCTCTGTACCACGCACTCGTTGATGCCTTGACGGTGATACTGCCGTTGACGTCGCCGGCGGATATCGGCCTGAAACGCTACTTCAAGGAGCATCCCAAGCTTGGTCTAAGGGATCGCGCGTTTATCTCCGAAACGGTGTACACGGTACTTCGACACAGGCGCTTTATCGAGCACGTCGTCACCGATGGCTCACCGCGCCGCATGGCGCTGGTTGCACTCACCCGCTTCATGGGCATCAGCGTACGCGATCTGCACACTGTGTTGCGAGGAGGCGATGAGGCGTGGCTTGCACAGCTGAAAGCCAAGAAGCTCGACAATCTGGCCATCGGCATCGAAGCAGAGTTGCCGGATTGGCTCATCAAGCGCCTGCGTGATTCGGGAATGACGGATGCCAAAATTCTCGAGTTCGGTCATTCAATGATGAACCCAGCTCCGCTCGATCTTCGCGTCAACAGCACCAAGGCGAAGCGCGATGCCGTGCTCAAACAATTGCAACAGGAGGGATTGAAGGCGACCGCAACGCCGCATTCGCCGCTGGGCATCCGATTGGATGAAAAACCTTCTCTGACCAAGCATGCCGCGTTTATTGAGGGATTCATTGAAGTACAAGACGAAGGCTCGCAATTGCTAGGCTTGGTCATGGAGGCCAAGCGAGGCGAGATGGTGGTTGATTTTTGCGCGGGAGCCGGCGGCAAGTCGTTGCTCATTGCTGCGCAGATGGCGTCCGCTGGCCGTGTGTATGCGTTTGACGTGTCTGAAAAGCGACTCACCAACCTCGCCCCAAGGCTGAAAAGATCTGGCCTGTCCAACATCACTCCGCAACGTATCGCCAGCGAGAAGGACGCCAAGATCAAGCGCCTGGCCGGCAAGATTGACCGCGTGTTGGTGGATGCGCCCTGTACTGGCTTCGGTACGCTGCGCCGCAATCCGGACCTCAAATTCCGTCAGACCGACGAAGCGGTTGGGGAACTGAACGTCAAGCAAGCCTCAATCCTAAACGCGGCGGCCAAGCTGGTGGCACCGGGCGGCAGACTCGTTTACGCCACTTGTAGTGTGTTGCCCGAAGAAAATGAAAGAATCGTCGAGGCATTCCTCGCCAAGCATGCCGAATTTGAGGTTCTGCCAATCGCTCAGATTCTGAAGCGATTGAAAGTTGATATCAAGCAAACCGATAATTACCTGCGCCTGTCACCCAAAATGCACAACACTGACGGCTTCTTTGCGGCCGTGATGCAGCGCGCGGCCAAGTAGTCGCGTGGCGGGCAATGTCAGGATTCGACGCATCTAGTCTTTTCCAACTGCTAGTTTCCCGACAAGGCCTCGCGGAGATTTCTCTGCTCGCCGTAGCGATGGTGGTCGCGTGGATGGTCTCGCGACGCTTGCGCAACCAACTTCCCGACCACTTACAGCCAGGACTCGCCAAAATTGGTGCTGGCAGCGCGTACCGGTTGGTCATGCCCCTGCTGTTGCTCACGCTTGCGTGGATGGGCCGCTTTGCCCTTGCAAAGCTGCAACCCGTACCATTGCTGAATATCGCCATACCGCTCATCGCCGCCTTCGCGGTCATCCGCCTAGCGGTCTACCTGCTGCGTCACATGATTGCGCCGTCGGCGTTGCTCAAATCATCCGAGCGGATCATCGTGCTGTTTGTGCTTGCGGTGTTTGCGTTGCATATCTCCGGGGTGTTGGTTGAAATTGGCACCACACTTGAAGAGATCGTCCTGCCGATTGGCAACAATAAGATTACGCTTCGCCTAGTGCTCGAAGTCGGCTTTTCGGCAGCAGTCACCGTGTTCGTCGCCTTAGGATTGTCGGGCATGATCGAAGCTCGCATCATGAAGACTGCGGTGCTCGACATGAGCTCGCGAGTCGTCATCAGCAGACTGACCCGCGTCACAGCGTTGACGGTGTCGCTGCTCATTGCGCTGCCGCTGGTTGGCTTCGACCTGACGATGCTATCGGTTTTTGGTGGCGCTCTTGCTGTCGGTCTCGGCCTTGGATTGCAAAAGATTGCCAGCAACTACGTATCCGGGTTCATCATCTTGCTCGATCGGTCGATTCGTCCAGGCGATCTGGTCACTATCGAGAACCGGCAAGGTGTCATCGACACGATTAGGGCGCGTTATACGGTCATCCGCAGCCTTGATGGCAGTGAAGCGATCGTGCCAAACGACACGCTCATGACCAGTACGGTGATCAACCATTCCTACACCGATCGCGTCATATCGGTACGGACCCAGGTGACCATAGGCTATGAATCCGATCTTGCCCGCGCCTTTCAGTTGATGACACAAATTGCAGCGGACCACCCGCGGGTTTTGGCCGAGCCGGCCCCGACGGTGTTGGTAAAGGCCCTTGGCGATAACGGCATAGAACTTGAGCTAAATGCGTGGATCCGCGACGCCGAACAAGGGCAAAATTCGCTGCGCTCGGACCTATTGATTGGGATATGGCACCAGTTTCAGTCGAACGCCATTTCGATTCCGTGCCCGCAACGGGAAATACGCGTAAACCCTGCTCCAAACCATGTCCAAGCAGACAATTCGCCACTCGCGTAAAATGGTGGCTTCTTTAAGGAGTCTGGCTTGGATATTTCAACTCTCAACGGTCTGATCGATCTTCCCTGGTGGGGATATTTGGTGTTCGGCGTCGTCGTCACCCATATCACGATCGCCGCAGTGACCATCTTTTTGCACCGCGCGCAGGCACATCGCGGGTTGGATTTACACCCCATTCCAGCACATTTTTTTCGCTTTTGGCTTTGGCTGACCACCGGTATGGTTACCAAAGAGTGGGTGGCGATTCATCGCAAGCACCACGCCAAGTGTGAGACGGTCGATGATCCTCACTCGCCGATGGTCTACGGAATCCAGAAGGTTCTCACCCAAGGTGCCGAATTGTATCGCACCGAATCGCGCAATCAGGAGACCCTCGACAAGTACAGCCACGGCGTACCCAACGACTGGATTGAGCGCAATGTCTACGCAAAATACTCTTGGCAAGGCGTAGGGTTGATGTTGGTAATCAACCTGATGCTGTTCGGGCCGGTTGGCGCCTC
>JAYVUH010000258.1:0-2080 GCA_043788115.1 Burkholderiales bacterium | reverse complement strand
GCCGGTTACCGGGTGACCTACGTGCGCAATATCACCGATGTCGATGACAAGATCATCGCGCGCGCCGCGCAAAACAATGAAACCATCGGACAGCTCACCGAGCGCATGGTGGCCAGCATGCACCAGGACACCGGCCGCCTGATGATCCTGCCGCCCAGCTTTGAGCCGCGCGCCACGGAATTCGTTCCCGGCGTGCTGGCGCTTATCGAGAAACTCATTGCCAATGGCCTGGCCTATGCCGCCGACAACGGCGACGTGTACTACGCGGTGGCGAAATTCGCGGGCTACGGCAAGCTCTCGGGAAAATCGCTGGCCGACCTGCGCGCGGGTGAGCGGGTGGAAGTCGATCCGCACAAGCGCGATCCGCTGGATTTTGTGTTGTGGAAAGCGGCCAAGCCTGACGAGCCGAAGTGGCCGTCGATTTTCGGGGATGGCCGCCCGGGCTGGCATATCGAATGCTCGGCCATGTGCCGCGAAGTGTTGGGTGATCAGATTGATATCCATGGTGGCGGTTGGGATCTGCAGTTTCCCCATCATGAGAACGAAATCGCCCAGTCGGAAGGCGTTTGGGAGAAAAATTCAGGCCGCCAGTTCGCGCGCTACTGGATGCACGCGGCATTCCTCAACTTTGATCAAGAAAAAATGTCGAAGTCAATCGGCAACTTCTTTACGCTGCGAGAGGTGTTGAACAAGCTCGACGCTGTGCAGGGGGGCGAGGCCGTGCGTTTCTTTTTAATGCGCGGCCACTACCGCAGCGAAATCAACTATTCGTGGGACACGTTGGAAGACGCACGTCAAACCTTGCTCGGCTTCTACGTAGCGCTGAAAGACACGCCGCCGCCCGCCATCGCGCTCGACTGGACGGAGCCTCACGCGGCCCGCTTTCGCGCTGCGATGGAGGATGACTTTGATACCCCGGCCGCATTCGCGGTATTGCATGAATTGCGGCGCGAGATCAACCGCAGCGCGTCGCCGCAAGTCTCGGGATTGCTCAAAGCGCTGGCCGGCACCATCGGCTTGTTGCAGGACGACCCGGCCGCATTCGTGCAGGGTGCTGCCACGCCGGGCGAGCTTGACGTTGCCACGCTGGTAGCCGACCGAAACGCATCGAAAGCGGCCAAGAATTTTGCGCGTGCTGACGACATTCGTAAGCAACTCGACGCGGCGGGAATCGTTCTTGAGGACAAGCCCGGCGGCGTGACTGAGTGGCGCCGGAAGTAGCGGGAAGAAGTCGCCTATTGGCGGGCATCTTCGAGCAAAGCTGGCTCAAAGTACCCGTGGAATGGGGGGGGGTTATAGTCGCGATTTATGTCTCAAGCGGTTAAACAACTTGGTGGCACCCCAGAACTCTTTGCGACCATGCACCTAAAAGACCGACCTCACTGCCCACAGAGTACCTCCCGTAACCTCGCCACCAAGCCCAAATAGAATGTGTCGATGCTTACCAATCCTCCTCGCCACCGACAAGCTTCGAAATTTGCTCGCTCAGGGCTGTTCAAGGGGCTGAACACCTTCAACGATCTAGAGCAACGAATCGCCGCACTTGCCACTGAGAAGGAACGCGGCGATGCGTTTGAGGTTTTTGTCGAAGCGTATTTGAGTATCGACGCGGTCGTGCAGGCAACGGAGGTCTGGGTCACAGGCGCCATTCCAATCGAGATCGAGCGGCAACTAAACCTCCCGCCCAAAGATTACGGATGCGATGGTGTCCTTCGTACTAGGGAGGGTGAGCTCGTTACATATCAGGTGAAATTTCGCTCTCATCGCGCTTCGCTTCCATATGCTGAGCTCGCAACTTTTTTCGGGATCTCAGAGAAGGCAGACCGGCGCGTTGTGCTGACCAACTCGACTGCCATTTCCAAAGTGGCTGAGTCCCGCACCAGTTTCCAAACGACCCGTGGTGGAAACTTTGATCGGCTCGATGCCGCGCAATTTGCGGCAATCAGCGACTGGATCGACGGGGTTACACCAGCACCAGCCGTCCGAGAACCGCGAGCACACCAGCGTGCGGCGCTGGCGGATATTGAACGGGCGCTTGTTAAACATGATCGTGCGACCATCGTCATGGCGTGCGGAACTG